>DMUE01000200.1:5487-9643 GCA_003476465.1 Microbacterium sp.
GCGGGGGCAGCGGGCGCTGCGGGACGCACGGGCCCGGGACGACCGGCGGGGCGCGGCACGGCGGGAGTCGCGGGGGCTGCTGCACCCTCGGTCTCGAGCGCCTGACGAAGCTTGCGAGCCACGGGGGGCTCGATGGTGGACGAGGGGCTCTTCACGAACTCGCCGAGCTCTTTGAGCTTGGCCAGCGCGACTTTGCTGTCGACGCCGAGTTCTGAGGCGATCTCGTGCACGCGTGGTTTGGAAGCCACAATTCTCCTGTCTGGGTCCACCCAGGCAGGGCAGACCGTTAGTCGCGGACGGGACTCATTTCGAGCCGTTCACTTTGTTTCCATAGCCGTTCAGCCTGTTCTCTAACGTCTGCGCGTCCAGTGGTCCCGGGATGCGTAGTGCTCGTACGAACGCGCGGCGCCGCAAGGCGGCATCCACGCAGGCGGGCGTCTCGTGCACCCACGCGCCCCGACCCGGCATCGTCGCACGCTCGTCGGGGACAAGCAGGGAATCGATGGAAACGACCCTGAGAAGGGCCGACCGGGGAGCACGCGCGCGGCACCCGACACACGTCCGTACGGGTTCCATGCTACACCTCCCGCTCACGCTGGTCGGCGCGACGTGTGCGACTCCGCGATCAGCGGTCCTCCAGGATACTGTCCGGCTGGATGTCGATCTTCGCGCCGGTCAGCTTCGCCGCAAGACGTGCGTTCTGACCTTCCTTCCCGATCGCCAGCGAGAGCTGGTAGTCCGGAACGAGTGCGCGAACGGCCTTCGTCGAGGCATCGAGGACGAAACTCGAGGTGACCTTCGCGGGCGACAGGGCATTTCCCACGAACTTCGCCAGCTCCGGGTCGTAGTCGACGATGTCGATCTTCTCACCGCCGAGCTCCTCGGTGACGGCCCGCACGCGACGTCCCATCTCACCGATGCACGCACCCTTGGCATTGATCGCGGGGTCGTTGGCCCGTACCGCGATCTTCGTGCGGTGGCCCGCCTCGCGTGCGAGCGAGATGATCTCGACGAGCCCCGACGCGATCTCGGGCACCTCGAGCGCGAACAGCTTGCGGACGAGACCCGGATGCGTGCGGGACACCGTGATCGAGGGGCCCTTCGGACCCTTGCCGACACTCGTGACGTAAACCCGCAGACGCGAGCCGTGCGCGTAGGACTCGCCGGGCGACTGCTCTTCTGGCGGCAGAATCGCCTCGACCGTACCGAGGTCGACGTGGATCATGCGCGGGTTGGGGCCCTGCTGCACGACGCCGGCGACGATGTCGCCTTCTTTCCCCTTGAACTCCCCGAGGACCGCGTCGTCCGCGATGTCGCGCAAGCGCTGGCCGATGACCTGTTTGGCGGCGAAGGCGGCGATGCGGCCGAAGTCGTCGGGAGTGGTCTCTTCTTCACCGATGACGGCGCCGTCCTCGGCCATAACGGGAGTGAAGACGCCGACGTGACCGCTCTTGCGGTCCATCTCGACGCGGACTCCCGCAGGCACCTCTCCCGAGGGTGAGGTGTGCTTGCCGTAGGCGGTCAGAATCGCCTGCTCGATGATGCTCACGAGTTCGCCGAACGGGATGTCTTTCTCACGCTCGATCGTCTTCAGCAATCCGAGATCGATATCCACTCCAGGTCTCCCTATTCAGCTCTCGTCCACGCGTCCTACACGTCGACATCCCTCCTACGTTACCGGATGGCGTGGACTGCGCGAGGGGCGAGCCGCAGTCGGTCTCGGCCTTCCGGGCCTTCCCGCCATCTCGGCGGCCTCGCCCGTCGGGGCGCCGGCGGGATCACCGGTGTCTGCTGCTTCTTCCGAGCCCGCTACGCCTCTGATCAAATCAGCTCGGACAGTCGTCGGCTGCGGGGCTGATCGGCACCCCGTCGAGTCGCGCCTGGGTCCACCTCATCAGGGTCGACAGGAAAGGTGAGCCCGGCAGCATCACCGCCGTGTGGTTCAGGCCGGGATACGTGCGAACCTGCAGCGCCGCGCCCTCCGCGCATCGCTCGGCGACGAACTTCTCGTACAGCGACACGGGGATGACCTCGTCTTCGGTGCCCCACGCGAGCAGCACGGGCGAGGGCCAGGGCCCCGTCGCGGCGTTCTGCGCGAGCCGCTCGCCGAGGGGGCCGGACGCCAGGTCGGCGTCGTAGAGCGGCCGATCCGCCGAGACCCCCAGAGCCGCCAGCACCGAAACGATCACACCCGGCTCTGTCGGACAGCGCTGGGTCATCTCACGCACGATAGATCGACCACCGGGTGCCACGTAGTCGGGCACGAGGACGTCCGGATACGTGTCGGCGTAAGGCACGAGGACCCACGAGATCAGCACCGACAGCATCGCGGAGTCCTGGGTGCGGGCAAGCTCCTCGGCCAGCGAGAGCGGATCGGCCGCGGGTGACATCGCGACCGTACCCCGCACCCGCAGCTCGGGAGCGTAGTCGGGAGCGACTTGACTCACCCAGAGCGCGGCGTGGCCCCCCTGCGAGTGACCCCACACGACGACGTCGTTGGAGAACCACATGCCGTCGGCGTCCTCCGCCGCGCGCACCGCGTCGATCGCCGAGCGCGCCTCCCCCTGACCGATCAGATAGGGGAAGGTGCCCGGTGCGCCCTGCCCCGTGTAGTCCGTCGCGACCACGACCCAACCTGCCGCCAGCGCCCGATCGATGGCGGGGATCGCCCAGCGGGTCGCCGAGGCATCCGCCAGGCTCGGCGCGCACCCCCGGGCAACGCCCGTCGTGCCGTGGTTCCAGATCACGACCGGACGTGCCCCCGGCGGCATGTCGTCCGGAGAGATCACCAGCGCGCTCGCCACAGCAGGGCTGCCGGAGGCATCCGTGGTCGAATACAGGATCCGCCGGACCTCGCCGGCGACGGGGGTGCGACCGCCATAGGCGGCCTCGCGCAACAGGGTGCCCGGGGCGCCGGGCGGACCGGACGGCGGATCGTAGAACGAATCGATCACGGGGGCGCCGTCGGCGAGCCAGGTGCTGACCCACCACGAGCCGCCCGCAAGCCCCAGCAGCACCGCCGCGAGCACGTACCGGCCCACCGCGGCCCAGATGAGTGTGCGCCGCCGCCCGGAGGTCTCGCCGGGACGCGGAGAGCGGCCGCGAATGTGCCGAGCGGCTCGCCACGTGAGCACCGTTCCGAGAACCATGGTGCGCAGCCCGAACGCGACGGCCACGACGAGGAGGGTGACGTCCGGCCACAACAGGGCGAGCAGCCCGAAGACCACCTGGGTGATGCCCGACGACCCCGCCAGCACGCGTTCGCTCACCCGCCCACGGAAGACACCCGTGAAGGCACCGAGGCCGCCGAGGACGAGCAGCACCGCGATCAGTTCGGGGAGCAGATCGAGGTTGCGGCCGAGCCAGAAGAGGATCACCCCACCGCCGACGATCCAGAGGATCGCCAGCACGACGTTCAGTCGCCTCGGCACGTCCCGCGGCGCGATCAGGTCCATGACGCCCGACGCGGTTGCGCTGATTCCGACGTAGATCGCCAGCACCCACAACGAGGTCAGTGGGCGGGTGACGATGAACACGCCGAGCACCACGAGCGCGAGGCCCACGACGACTCCCACCCATGCGGGTGCGCGGCCCACGAGCCGACGGACGCCGCCGCGACGGATCACAGCCAGGCGGCCCAGCGGCATCCCGGGCTCGTCAGTCACTCGGGCAATGCTAGATCGCCTTCCCGAGAGCCCGCCGTAGGGCGTGCGGGTGTCGGGAGTCAGGAGGTCAGGGCGGTGATCGCGTCAACGACAGAGACGATATCCCGCCGGCCGGTTCGGCGGTCCCACAGCTCGACCTGGCCCCCGGCGGCACCGCGCCCGACGATCAGGATGCGCGGCACGCCCACCAGTTCGGCGTCGCCGAACTTCACACCGGGCGAGACCTTCGGCCGGTCGTCGTAGAGCACGTCGAGTCCGGCGTGCTCCAACTGATCCGCAACGGACGCTGCAAGCTCGAACGCGACGGCATCCCGTCCCGTCGCGACGACGTGGACGTCGAACGGCGCGACGGACGCCGGCCAGATGAGGCCCTTGTCGTCGTTGTTGAGTTCGGCGATGATCGCCAGGATCCGCGTCACCCCGATGCCGTACGAGCCCATCGTCACCGTGACGAGCTTGCCGTTCTCATCGAGCACCTTCAGCCCGAGCGC
>DMUE01000008.1 GCA_003476465.1 Microbacterium sp.
GGCGCTGGCGCTGACCTCAGCTGACACCGGACGGACCTTCCGAAGACTGCTCGACGATGCCGTCCTCCATCGCGCGGCGCAGCAGATCGACCTTCGTCGGGGCGGGCCGGCCGACCTCGACGTACTTCACCCGCACTCTGGTGATGTTCTCCTTGGCCGTCGAATACGCCACCCCCAGGCGCTCCGCGACGACCTTGAGCGGGAGTCCCGCGGCATAGAGCCGGAGGACTTCGCGTTCGCGGGAGGAGAGTTGGGCATCCGCGAAGGCACGGTCGCCGTCGACGGCACTCGCCCACTCGACGTTGTCGAGGTGCTCCCCGGCGGCCACCGTCCGGATCGCGGCGATGACGTCGCCGATCGGTGAGCTCTTGCTCACGAGCCCCGCGGCCCCCGCCAGGAGCGCTTCGCGCACCGCGGCGGGGCGGTCCGCGACCGAGTGGATGATGACGCTCGACCCGTCCGAGACGAGCCGCGACACGTTCCCGGTCGCCGTCGTGCCATCACCGAGCGTCAGGTCCAGCACGACGACGTCAGCGGGCGCCGAGCGCGATCCGGTGCGCCAGCCGAGGTACTGCGCCACTGTCGCACCCGAGAACACCAGTTCTTCGTCGGCGCGGGCGAGGGCCGCTTCCAGCCCCAGGCGCACCGATTCGTGGTCGTCGATCAGGGCCACGCGCGTCATGGTGACAGCCTAGCCGTGGCCGCTGCCGGGCCCCGCCGTGCGCGGGCGAAGACGGCGACGGACTCCACATGGTGGGAGTTCGGGAAGATGTCGAGGGCGCGCAGGTCGCGGAGGTCGTAGCCGCTCGCGAGGAACGTCGCCGTGTCGCGGGCGAGTGCCACGGGATCGCAGGCGACGTAGACAACCGTTCGGGGCGACAACTCTGCTATCGAGTGGACGACGGATGCTCCCGCGCCGGCGCGCGGTGGGTCGAGCAGCACGGTCGCAGCACGATAGGCGTCGCGCACGGATGCGGATGCCTCGGCGACCTCCGCGGCGAGGAAGCGGTCGACGCGGGCCGTCACGGCCTCCGCCCGCCGCCACTGGGCCAGATTGCGTGCGGCGTGCCGACTCGCCCGCCCCGCCGACTCGACGGTCGCGAGGCGCGAGCCGGGCCCGCCGATCTCGGCCATCGTGGCCGCGAACAGGCCGACCCCGCCGTACAGGTCGAGATTCGGCGCCTCCGGGTCGAACAGCGCGGGGTCGGAAGGATCGATGAGCGCGGCCGCGACGAGGTCCGACAGTGCATCGGCGGCAAGACGGTGGACCTGCCAGAACCCGCCGGCATCCACCCGGAAAGATCTGCCCCGCGCCGTCTCGAGTACTCTCTCGCGGCCGGCCTGATCCTGGCCGCGTCGCGGACCCGAGGCATCCGTCCGCTCGATGACGCGCACACGCCCGTCCGCGGGCAGCACCAGGTCGACCCGGTCGGACTGCCGGCGCCCGAGCTCGAGCGCCGCTCGGGCGAGTTCCGGGGCGGCCAGGGGGTGCGACGCGACGGGAACGACGGTATGCGAGCGTGCCGCGAAGGGCCCGACCGCGCCATCCGGGCCGACGTGCAGGCTCAGACGCGTGCGCCACCCGGTGCCGTCGGCGCTCTCCGCGGCGCCTGCGGCCTCGACCGTCGGATCGATCGACAGGTGCGCGAAGCGTTCGAAGGCATCGCGCAGGACGCGGGCCTTCAGCTCGCGTTGCGCATCGAGGCGGATATGACCGAAGTCGGCGCCCCCCGCGCGATCGTGCGGTGCCCGGGCGATGTCGGCCTCGGGCCAGACGTGGGGTCGACGGGCCTCGGCCGCATCCAGCACCTCCAGCGCCTCGGCACGCCAGAATGCCGGGCGCGAAGCATCCGTGACGCGTGCGCGCACCCTCTCCCCCGGCATGGTGTCCGCAACGAACACGACCCGCCCCTCGTGACGAGCGACGAAGATCCCGCCGTGCGCCACACCGGTGATGTCGAGGTCGATGATCTGGCCGGTTTCCACGTCCCGAGCCTGTCATAGTCGGCGCGACCCGGGGTGCCGCGGCGAACGGACGCGACACGCCGGGCGCGCTCGCGAGAAGCGGCGTGTCGCGTCTGTTCGCGGGGACGACGCCCGCTGGCTAGCGTGGGAGCATGCGCGTCTGCCTCGCCTCCACCTCGCCCGCTCGCCTCGCGCTCCTGCGGCAGTCCGGCATCGAACCCCTGACGCTGGCGCCCGACGTCGATGAGGACGAGGCGATCCGTGCCGTCGAGGCGTCGGAGGCGCGAACACTGGCGCCGGGCGAGCACGTCCTGCTGCTGGCGCGCCGGAAGGCGGCGGATGTCGCGGCCCGGCTGGCCAGAGACGACCCCCGGTTCGACGGGCTCGTGATCGGGGGCGACTCGATGTTCGAGCTCGACGGCGAGATCCTCGGCAAGCCCCACACCGCCGAGAATGCCACCGCCCGGTGGCGGGCGATGCGCGGCAGAACGGGTGCGCTGCACTCCGGGCACAGCGTCCTGCGCGTCGCGCCCGATCAGCCGCCCG
>DMUE01000145.1 GCA_003476465.1 Microbacterium sp.
TAGCGGAAGAAGAGCGTGAGCAGGAGCGTCCGGATGTGCGCCCCGTCGACATCCGCGTCGCTCATCAGGATGACCTTGCCGTACCGTGCCTGCGAGAGATCGAACGATCGGCCCGACCCCGCGCCGATCACCTGGATGATGGACGCGCACTCGGCATTGCTCAGCATGTCGCTGATGGAGGCCTTCTGCACGTTCAAGATCTTGCCGCGGATCGGAAGCAGGGCCTGGAACTCGCTGTTGCGGGCCAGCTTGGCAGTGCCGAGCGCCGAGTCGCCCTCCACGATGAAGAGTTCGGATTGACCGACGTCGTTCGAGCGGCAGTCCACGAGTTTCGCCGGCAGCGAGGAGGACTCGAGCGCATTTTTGCGCCGCTGGGTCTCTTTGTGCGCACGCGCAGACAGGCGCGCCTTCATCTCGGAGACGACTTTGTCGAGCAGCATCGAGGTCTGGGCCTTGTCGTCCCGTCTGGTCGAAGCGAACAGCGCGCCCAACTCCTTGCGGACCACCTGTGCCACGATCTGGCGGACGGCGGGGGTGCCGAGGATCTCTTTCGTCTGGCCTTCGAACTGCGGCTCGGGCAGGCTCACGGTGAGCACCGCGGTCACACCCGCCAGGACGTCGTCCTTGTCGAGCTTGTCGTTGCCGACCTTCAGGCGACGCGCGTTCGCCTCGACCTGTTGACGTATCACCCGCAGCACCTCTTGCTCGAAACCCTGCTGATGGGTGCCGCCCTTCGGCGTCGCGATGATGTTGACGAACGAGCGGGTGATGGTCTCGTAGCCGGTTCCCCAGCGCAGCGCGATGTCGACGGTGCAGGTGCGCTCCACCGCGGTCGACACCATGGCGCCGGATGCCTGAAGCACCGGTACCGTCTCGGTGAACGTGCCCGACCCGGTCAGGCGCCAGGTGTCGGTGACAGGAGCGTCGGGTGCCAGGTACTCGACGAACTCCGAGATGCCGCCGTCGAAGCGGTACGAGACATCCGTCGGCTCGACGCCCGGGCGCTCGTCGCGCACCGCGATCTCCAGACCCGGCACGAGGAACGCCGTCTGGCGGGCTCGCGTCGCCAGTTCGTCCACCTGGAAGGCGGCATCCGGGGTGAAGATCTGCTCGTCGGCCCAGTAGCGCACGCGTGTGCCGGTGACGCCCCGGGGGACCTTGCCCACGACGCGCAGTTCACTCCGGTCATTGAACGGAGTGAAAGGCGCCGACGGGCTCGGCTCGCTCTTGTCCGCGAAGATGCCCGGCTCGCCGCGACGGAACGACATCGCCCAGGTCTTGCCACCCCGGTCGACCTCCACGTCCAGGCGCTCCGAGAGCGCATTGACAACGGATGCACCCACGCCGTGCAGACCGCCGGAAGCCGCATACGACCCACCTCCGAACTTGCCACCGGCGTGCAGCTTCGTGAAGACCACCTCGACGCCGGACAGGCCCGTGCGGGGCTCGATGTCGACCGGGATGCCCCGGCCCTGGTCGCGTACCTCGACGCTGCCGTCCCCGTGCAGGAGGACGTCGATCTGATATCCGTTCCCGCCGAGAGTCTCGTCGACCGCGTTGTCGATGATCTCCCAGAGGCAGTGCATGAGCCCCGGCGAGCCATTCGACCCGATGTACATGCCGGGGCGCTTGCGGACGGCTTCGAGGCCTTCCAGCACTTGGAGGTGATGCGCGGAATACTCGGAGGTCACAATTCTCCAGAGTACAAGCGGGCACCAGCCCGTCCCGGCAGACACACGGCCCGAACCATCCGCGCGTACGCGGTGAGCGAAATGTCGGCAATAGTGTCCCGGGCGAAACGATCCCGTGGTTCTATTAAGGACTTGCACGACATTGGCGATCACGAGGAGGCACTGCGATGAACACGCTCATGACACCCACCGAAGAAGCTCCGGTCGCCTACCGCCTGACGGCTGCCGACCGTTGCGACTCCTGCGGCGCCCAGGCATATATCGCCGCCGAAGTCAACGGCAGCGAGCTGCTCTTCTGCGCCCACCACGGCCGCAAATACGAAGACAAGCTGCGCAGCATGGCCACCTCGTGGCACGACGAGACCGCCCGTCTTCTCGAGGCCTGATCCCCACGGCCAAGGCCTGATCCCGGGCGCCGGCCGGGCAGGCCCGACCAGGACAGCACGACTGCAGACGTCATCGTCCGCCGCACCCTCAGACAGCAAGTCCCAGGGCGCGGCGGACGATGATGTTTGCGCGGAGAGCGTGGTCATCGGCCCGCGCGAGGCGCGCATCGGGAGCACCCTCGGGGAACACGATGCCCGCGTGTGCGGCGGCGAGGTCCAGCAGATGATCCGCGAAAGCAGGGTTGCGCGCCAGCACAGGGCCTCGGATGCCTGTGCCGTACGCGGTGCCGCGGATGGCCCCCTCGGATCCGGCGGTGCCGGCGTTTCCGACGCCGGAGAGTATCGCGCCGATCGGTGACTCGCCGTCCCCGATCACGTAGTCCCGAAGGTGATACTCATACCCCGTCAGCGTTCCCCATGCACTGTCGGCGACGACTCGCCCCACCTGGCGTTCGGCAGCCACGGAGCGGCCCGAGAAGATGGCCAGCCCAGGCAGCGGCACCCCCGTATGGATTTCCAGCGAGCGGGAGAGCAACTCCCATCCGAGCCCGACGGCGAGCAGGACCGACCCACCGTCCACCCACTCGTGCAGAAAATCCTCGATGGATCGCAATTGCTTGAGCACATCGGGACCATCGGCGTCGAATCCGGCGCCGATGGTGATCGCGTCAGGCTGGATCCCCCTGGCATCCCTCGCTTCGGTCACCGTCGTCATCGTCGTGGCGACCCCGCGCCAACCCGCGCGCACGCGAAGCACGTCAGCGTTCTCAGCGTCGCCGTGGATGTTCAGTCGCTCCGGGAAGAGCGATGCGATGGTCAGCGCTGCATCGCTCATTGGGCCGCCGCCTTCCTGACCTCTTCTGAGGTGAGCCCGTAGTGGCCGCGAATCTTGCGCATGCTGCGAGAGGTGAACAGCACGGTCTTCACCCCGGTCGGGGGGGCGGGCAGCGCCAGGAAGGCCTCGAAGCCGCGAATGAGGTCGACATCGACCACGTCGAACGGCACGTCGTCGTATGCGAGCCGGTTGGCCATCGCGTCCGCCTTCGGGCCGGCGACGATGTCGACGTGGCCCAGGGTGTGGGTCCGCACGGTCCACAACCACGACGTGTCTTCTTCTTCGTCACCGATGCCGAGGAAGACGCGCTCGAGGCCGGGCCGGAGGGCATCGATGTTGAGCTGAAAACTCGCGGTGTTCTGCACCAGCACGCACTCGATCTGCTGACCGGCGATCTCGACGGTCTCGCCGCGTCCGAAGACCGGCTCCAGGTTCGAGATCGTCCGCGCCGCCTCATCGGGGCGAAACCGCTCGCCCAGCACGGCTCGCGCCGTCTCGAGGGCAGCGGCGGCGTCCACCGCGAAATGGACTCCGCGCGCGGGAAGCGTCACCGATTCGCACGCCCCCTCTATGTCGATCAACGCGTCCCGGCCCGATACCGACTCGACGCGCGTGCCCTGTCCCTCGGCTAGGCGGTGCTCGGTGGTGCGCACCGAACCGAGCCCGTGCGGATGGGCATCCATCACCTCGGCCGACACCCCGAACCGCCGGATCGTGACATTCGGTACGGCTCCGGCGATCGATTGCGCGACGGTCGCGAGCGAGGCATCGTCAGCGTTCAGGACGACGGCCGACTGGGCGCGCAGGGCGATCGCCGTGAGCAGACGCGTGACCCGATCGGATGACTCGAACCTGGCGATGTCGTCGAGGTTGATGTTCGTCAGGGTGACCACGCGCGCGACGAAGGTCGACGACATCAGCGCACCGAAGGCCTCATCCAATTCGAGCACCGCGATATCGGCGTCGACCCGCCCCCGCCAGTCCCCCTGGTCGAGCACGGCTGACGTGATGCCTTGGGGCAGGTTGGCGGTCGAGGAGTTGGTGAAGACCCGCATGCCGTGCTCCCGCAGGAGCGCGGCCACCATCTTCGTCGTCGTCGACTTGCCCGCCGTGCCGCTGACGATCACGAGCCCCTCGGGGAACGACGCGAGCACGCGCGGGAGGAGGGCCGGGCTTATGCGGTTGGTCACCAATCCCGGCGCGCCGCTGCCCTTGCCCCCGCGCACGCGCAGAACCCATTGGACGGCCCGCCCAGCGGCGATGCCGATCGCGCTGCGCACGGTCTACTCCAGGTAGTCCCGCAGAGACTGGGAGCGAGACGGATGCCGCAGCTTCGCCATCGTCTTGGACTCGATCTGGCGGATCCGTTCGCGCGTGACGCCGAACGTGTCCCCGATCTGGTCGAGGGTCTTGGGCATGCCGTCGCCCAGGCCGAAGCGCATGCGGATGACACCGGCCTCCCGCTCGCTGAGCGAGTCCAGGAGCGACTCCAGCTGACGCTGCAGCATCGTGAAACCCACGGCATCCGCCGGAACGACCGCCTCGGTGTCTTCTATCAGGTCACCGAATTCGCTGTCGCCGTCCTCGCCCAGAGGAGTGTGCAACGAGATCGGCTCGCGACCGTACTTCTGCACCTCGATGACCTTCTCGGGGGTCATGTCGAGTTCACGGCTGAGCTCTTCGGGCGTGGGCTCTCGACCGAGGTCCTGCAGCATCTGCCGCTGGACGCGAGCGAGCTTGTTGATGACCTCGACCATGTGGACGGGGATACGGATCGTGCGGGCCTGGTCGGCCATGGCGCGCGTGATCGCCTGACGGATCCACCAGGTGGCATACGTCGAGAACTTGAAGCCCTTGGTGTAGTCGAACTTCTCGACCGCCCGGATCAGCCCCAGGTTGCCCTCCTGGATCAGGTCCAGGAACTGCATGCCTCGGCCGGTGTAACGCTTGGCGAGAGACACGACGAGGCGCAGGTTGGCGCCCAGCAGATGCGACTTGGCCCGCTGCCCGTCCTTCGCGACCCAGGTCAGATCACGTCCGAGCTGCGAACGCTTCTCGGTGTCGCTGAGGGCCGAGAGCTTCTCTTCGGCGAACAGGCCGGCCTCGATGCGCATCGCGAGCTCGACCTCTTCGGCCGCGTTCAGGAGCGGGACCTTGCCAATCTGCTTCAGGTAGTCCTTGACCGGGTCGGCGGTCGCGCCGGTGATCTGCGCGGAGTAGACCGGAACGTCGTCTTCGTCGCTCGACGAGATGACGATCGCGCCGGTGGGCAGCGGCTCGGTGAAGACCGGCTTCTTGCCCTCTTCGTCGTCATCATCTTCCGATGACTCTTCGGGTGAGTCGGCCTTGACCGCCGGGGCCGAAGGGATTACATNNCTCATCGATCGCGTCCTCGTCGACGTCCTTCGATTCCTTCGCCTTCGCGCTGGTCTTGTTCGCCGCTTTCGCGGAGGGCTCGGTGGCAGCCCTCGCCGGCGCCTTCACCGCGGCCGACTTCGCCGCGGGCGCCTTGCGGGTTCGCGGAACGGTCTTCATCGCGGGTGTTTCCGTCTCTTCGGCGGCGTTCTTCGTAGAGGTACGGGAAGGTGTCACAATTCGCCTTTCACCGAAGCATCGCCGTCTCTGACCCGCGATGCACCCGGTCGTCTGCGGGCACGAGTAAGACCCTTGTCAAGTCCTGCGCGGAGCACTCACGGTTGACAACGGGTCCGATCATCCATTATGACACACCCCGTGCGTCACGTGAGCCAGACATCCGCGCTCTGAGATCAACGCGGAACACGGCTCCCGCATTCCCTGCGCTCCGCCGTTCACCCCGGGGCTCCCGGGACGGTGGGGGTGCAGGCCGGTCAGGACAGGCCGGT
>DMUE01000090.1:0-1447 GCA_003476465.1 Microbacterium sp.
TTTCGGCGGCGTGTCGCATCGAAGAAGAACCAGGGAGTTTGCTCCGCATGGGCGCGTGCGGTTGCATCCCGGCCTGATTCTCGGAATCGTGGCACGCTCGACGAACGGAAGGAGAGCAGCATGCTGACACTCACCGACAACGCCAGTACGGCCGTCAAGTCGATCGTGGGTCAAGTCGCCGACGCCCCGGAGGGTGGTCTGCGGATTCGTGACACGGGATCGGCCGAAACCGGCTTCGAGCTGGGCGTATCACCTCAGCCCGAGACGACGGACGCCGTCGTCGAGGTCGAGGGCGCGCGCGTCTTCCTCGACGCGGGCGCGGCACTGGCGCTCGAGGACAAGGTCCTCGACGCTCAGATGGAGCAGGACGGATCCGTCCGTTTCGCTCTCGCTGTCCAGGGCTGAGCAGGATTGAGCAGGACTTCGATGTGGGACCCCGCGAACAATGCGGGGTCCCTCATCTTGTGAACCGACGGAGTCGCCATGCCCCGCATCGGCACCTCGGGCTGGAGCTACGACCACTGGGCCGGGGTGCTCTACGAGCACGGGCTCGCGCCGGCGAAACGACTCGAGCGGTACGTCGCCGAATTCAACACGGTCGAGCTCAACGCCAGCTTCTACCGCTGGCCACCGCCACCGCGCTTGGCGTCGTGGCGTGATCGGCTTCCCTCCGGGTTCGAGTTGGCCGTCAAGGCGCCGCGCGGATTGACGCACGCGCGCCGACTGGCCCAACCCGAGCAGTGGANNGACCTCGGAGATCGCCTACGTCCGACTGCACGGACCCGATGGCGGCACGCTCTATGCCGGGTCCTACTCGGCAGAGGACATGGCCTGGTGGGCCGAACGCATCCGCGAGTGGGAGCGGAGCGGGCGCCGCGTCTACGCCTACTTCAACAATGACGAAGACGGCAACGCGGTCCGCGACGCGCGCGTCTTGCGGGGGCACTTCCGAACGTAGCGGGAGCGAATCGTGGTCCCCGCGGCCCCGCCGCGTCAAGCCCTGCAGAGCAGACCGGCCCTGGGGCATACCGTTCCTTTCGTCCCGACACAGGAAGGATCGACCATGTCCGAAAAACCCTCCCCGATTGAACTCCAGAAGTACCTCGGCGGCGTGGATTATCCCGCCAGCAAAGACACGCTGCTCTCCGTCGCACGCGACAACGGAGCGCCACAGGATGTCGTGGATGCCCTCGAATCGTCGGGAGCCGATTCGTTCGACAGCCCGACGGCCGTCAGCAGCGCGGTCTCCGGGAGCTGAATGGCCAGTCGGCGAGCGGCGGGAGCGTGGGGCGCTTCGGAGTCCGACGCCCCCGTCGCGGTCGAGGTGCTGATCCCGACCGTGGGGCGCGTGGCTGAGCTCGCCGTCACGCTCGCGGGACTCGCCGCTCAGGACGATCCACCCTTCGGTGTGGTGATCAGCGATCAGTCCGACGACGGAAGCTGCGAT
>DMUE01000090.1:1508-2752 GCA_003476465.1 Microbacterium sp.
CAAGGCCTGTCCTACCTCGAGGACGAACGACCGGAGGAACAGGCGCCTTTCGAACCCTGGGAGGGTGCCGTCGTTCCCGAGGTGCTCCGCCGAGGATCGCTGGGTTTTGATCGTTGGATGCTGCACAACGCCGCGAACCTGGTGCACATCGCACATCGAACGACCCTTCCCCAGCGCGGATGGATGCCGTATCGGGTGGCGTGGGTCGGGGGCTGCGTGATGTTCCGTCGTCGCGCGTTGACGGATGCCGGAGGCTTCGGCTTCTGGCGAGAGGTGCCCGCCGACTACTCGGGCGAGGACGTGCTCGCGCAGTGGCGCGTCATGGAGCGATACGGCGGCGCGGGGATCCTTCCCAGCGGCGCCGTGCACCTCGAATCACCGACGACGATCCCGCACAGATCCGCGGACGCGTTCGACGTCTTGCGATGACACCGCGTTCGGCGCCGGCGCTTGGCGGCGAGAATGAGCGGCGTGGCGTCGTGATGGCGGAGTGTGCTCTTCTTCTCCTCGCAACTCAACCCCCTCCCCGGTCTCGATGGGGCGTCGGACGATCTCTTCATGAGTCACGACCTCCCCCAGCGGCTCCCAGCGGGTGCCGGAACGGTCAATCCCATCGGTCACCCGAACGCCGAAGCCCTGATGCTCGACCACCTCGCCCTCGCCGAGGCCGTGGCGCGCCGGTACTTCCGGCGCAACCCGGCGCGGGACGAAGACCTCCTGCAAGTCGCCTATATCGGGCTGCTGAAGGCCGCTCGGCGCTTCGACGCCGAGCGTGGGACGAGTTTCGCGGCGTTCGCCGCCCCGACGATCTCGGGAGAGATCAAACGCCATCTGCGCGACAACGG
The DNA here is from genome assembly GCA_003476465.1 of Microbacterium sp. Taxonomy (GTDB): domain Bacteria; phylum Actinomycetota; class Actinomycetes; order Actinomycetales; family Microbacteriaceae; genus Microbacterium. The sequence continues at coordinate 2,354 of DMUE01000090.1, forward strand.
CTGGTTCGTCCGGCCACCCCGGCATGTTCAGGAACTCCGGTCCCGGATCACCGAGGCCGTCCCACGGCTTGCCCAGGGGCTCGGGCGGATGCCCGGCCTTCCGGAATTGGCGGAAGACCTCGGCGCGTCTGCCCACGAGGTTCAGGAGGCGATCCAGTGCGCCGAACACCTGTATCCGGCATCCCTCGATGTGGTCGTCAGCGAGGATCGCGACATGACGCTCGCCGACCTCATCCCCGGCGACGGAGAAGAGCTGGAACACGCCGAGCTCGCCGCGATCCTCTCGGTTGCGGTGCGTGCCCTCTCGCCCCGTGAGCAGCGGGTCGTTCACCTGCGATTCTTCGAGGACCGCACGCAGCAGGAGATCGCGGTCGAACTCGGAGTGACGCAGATGCAGGT
>DMUE01000228.1 GCA_003476465.1 Microbacterium sp.
AAGTCAACCCAGACGACGTCGCCGTGGGCGATCACCACTCCGAGCCCGCGAGTATCGTGCGCTCAGACTCCATCAAAAACGGGCCGTCCTCCGAGGGCTGCCCAGCCCGGGCGATCACCGCATTGGCCATCGCCGTCAGCTCGGCTTCGCCCTCGAGTTCATCTGCCAGCCGGCGGCCCGCGAGCCGGTAGAACTCGGACCGGTTCAACCCGTGGCGCGCCGCGATCCGCTCGAACCGCTCGAAGTCACCGTCAGGGATGGAGATCGCCGTCTTCATACACCTCAGTATAACTCGTCATACCACGGAAGCTTCTGGCTTGGTTCCGCGACGCGAACTCGAGGTCACCGGCCGTCAAGTTGCCGCTCCCGTAACGCTCGATCTCTGAGTCGTTCACACCGGGCCGGCGCAGGGTCGACGGGACTCAAACCGGCGGATAAGCCAATGCCGAAGCGGGTGATGGAGACTGAGGCATCCACCACCCGCTTGTCAGCGCGTGTTAGCGGTTGTCCGCGGGAATCAGCGCTGTGTGATGGTCCAGGTGCCGTCGGCCTGCGCCTTGTCGGGGTGCTGGATGTTGAGGAACAGCGTCTTCGGGTCCTTGCCGAAGTAGATCCCCGAGATCTCAGCGCCGGAGTCCTTCAGCGAGGCGAACTGCTCGACCGAGTCAGCCGCACCGTCGTGGTCGGTATCGAGACCGGCGACCCAGACATCCGAGAGGTAGTTGTCCTCGACCATCCAGAGGCGACCGTCGGGGCCCTGCGCAAGGTTGTCAGGGTTGTTGAACCCGGTCACGCCTGCGGCCGCATCCTCAACGGGGACGTTCAGGCCGGACTGCACGAAGCTCGACAGCACGTTGCTGTTGAGGTCGATCGCGACGACGCGGTCCTCCGAGGTGTTCGCGACATACAGGGTGCTGCCGATCACCTCGACGTCTTCGGGGCGACCGAACTCGGTTGCCGCGACCGCGTTGGCGGCAGCATCCGCGTCGGTGACGACCAGGTCCATGTCCAGCGCGACCCATTCGAATGCGCCGACCTTCTCTCCGAAGGTCGCCGAGCTCCACAGCTGGGCGCTGTCGTCGAGGCCGGTGAGCTTGAGCGCGTAGAGCTGGCCGTCCGAGAGGTCGCCGCGCGTCGTGGGCACGAACTTGTAGATCGACCCCCCGTTGAGCTCATCGATCACGAAGACGGTGCCGTCGGCGAGCGCCTCGATACCCTCGTGCCGCAGGATGCCCACCTCGCTACGGGCTTCGACCTTGACGACCTTCGTCGGGTCCTTCGGGTCCAGGAACGCCTCGAACAGGCGACCGCCGGCGGTCTCCTCGGCGAACAGGAGCGTACCCCACGGGGTCCAGCGGATGCCGTCGAGTCGGCGCCAGCCTTGATCCTGCGCGATGACCTTCGCCTGACCGGTCTTCAGATCCACGACCGACAGTGCGCCGTTGGCGCCGACCTCGTGTGTGCGGTAGAGGTAGCGGCCCGCCTGCTGCCCGGTCTCGTTGACGGTGTTCATGTCGGTGAGGTCGTCGACGCCGCCACCGTAGATGTCGAGCACGGTCTCGTCCGCGAGCAGCTTCTGCGAGTAGCCCTCGGGGATGACGAACGGCTCCGTCCATGTGGCCGTCGCCTCGGAGTAGGGCGTTGCGTCGATGGGATCAAATCCCATCGGCCCGTCGGCGGCGAAGCCGGCCGCGGCCGGCAGGAGTGCGAAGGCGGTCGCGCAGATGGCGGCGCCGGCGATGATGCGAGTACGCACGAAAGGTCTCCTCGATGAGTGGGGTTGCGGGGCGAGACCACGCTAACTATCGGAGGTGACGCGGCGGTGACCGCAGGAGGCCTATGGCCGCCAATCAGGTGAACACCGCATTTACCCAGGAACGGAAACCATCCTTCAGGGATCTATCCAGCAGCCGCAGGTGCCTCTTCGCCCGCGGCGATCTGCGTGACGACCGATCAGTCACCGCCTGTGTACTGCAGGATGTACAGGCCGCTGTCACGGTCGGAGGCCAGCACGTACTTCTGCCCGTTCGGGTGCTGGTGCACCTCGACGCCCCAGAAGTTGTTGCCGCCCTCATCGATGAACGCGCCCACTTCGGTGAACTCGCCGTCCGTGTAGCTGACGACACGGAATCCTGCCGAGTAGTAGGAGATGTACGCCAGCTCCTCGTGGGGGTCGGTGGCCACCTCGTGAACGGACAGGTCACCGAACCCGTCGGCGTAGGCGGGGTTCTGACTTTCGGGCACGTAGTACTGGTCGAGGTCCTCCATCGACGCGGCGTCGTACAGGTGCACGTAACCCCAACCGTCGAAGACAGCCTGGATGTCGACGTCCTGGCCGTCGTCGCCCACAGCCGTCGGCACTGCGGTGCCGCCCAGGTCATCGCAGGCGTAGCCGGCGGGGACTCCGTCGGTCAGAATGCGGAACCCGTCGGTGCGCGACACGAACACGGCCGGGATGTCGGCCTCAACGAGCATCGACAGGAGCGCATCGCACCCATCGACCCCGGTCCGGTTGAAGACGACGGCACCTTCGTAACCGGCCGCTTGCGCGTTCTGCACCTTGACGGTGAAGTCGCACTCACCGCGTTCGATGACCGCGACAATGGCGCTGGTATCGGCAGTCGGAATCGTTGCCGGGTCGCAGGCGAGCCCCAGGAAGCGAGTTCCACCGGCGAGGCTGGTGTCCGGATCGATGGCCGGGACGTCCGAGCCCTGGACGGCAGTGAAGGGAGTGCCGTCCGCCATCGTGGCCGTCACCCGATAGGGATCGAAGTCCTCATCGGTCGCGATGAAGAACTCGTTGTCCTTCGTGAACTCCGCCTGATGCCCGTTGCCCTCAGGGGTGACCTCCGTCCCTGGATCAACCTCGGCGCGGACCGGGTCGAACTCGGCGAAGTCCGTGTCGGAGATGAAGACCGGGTTGGCCGGGTCGTCGACGTTGAGCTTCGCGTAACCGCCGTCCCAATACGAGACGAGCATCGTCTGTACCTCGTCGATCTCCTTGACCACCATGTCGTGCAGGAACACGGCATCTCCATGCACCGCACCGAGGGGCTGCGCGGTGTCTCCGACCAGCGAGGTCTCGGAGATCAGCTTGGGCTTGGATGGATTCGTGATGTCGAGGATGTCGATGTCCGTTGCCTCGAGGTCGTCGACGAGCACCGCATACGCCTTGTCGCCGTCCGTCCACATCCGAACGGAGTGCGTTTCGTTGGACTTGGTCTGGGCCTTTCCGGCGACGCTGAAGTCACCGGCACCTTCGACCAGCTTCTTCGGCTTCTCCGGGTTGGTGACATCCACCAGCGTCACACCGCCGACGCCCCTCGTGTCCCCCGGGCAGATCTCGTTCTGGTAGGCGAGTACTTCACCGGTGAAGTACTTCGTCTCCAGGTGCATGACCTGAGAACCCTCGCCGCTGAACGTACCTCGGTGACTGGGGATCAAAGTCACAAGTTCCGGCGCGGCGGGGTCGGCGATGTCCACCACGTACACACCGCCCCGGTCGCACTCCGGCTCCCAGAACGCGGTCAAATAGGCGTAGTCGCCGTAAGCGGAGACATCTGCGATGCGTCCCGGCTGCTCTTGTCCTTCGAAGAGGTCCAGGCTCCCGATCTCGACGACGTTTTCGCTGACTGAGGGGATGTGGCCCTGCTCCTCCTCGTTGTGCTGGTAGTGGTGGTTGTGAGTCTCCTTCCCAGAGTCCAGCACTCCGTCGTCGATGTAGTCGATGTCGTTGTGCGCGAACGCCGGTCCGGCACTGAGCAGCAATGCTCCGACCACGACAAGCGCACTTCCAGTCCGGACGAATCTCATGACGATCGTGCTCCTAACGAAGGGGGGGACAAGCAGTCGTGGCTGGATTCAATCAGACCTCGCACAATACGGCTAGGGGGTACCCCCGGTTCGCCTACTCAGGCTGATGAGCTTGATCGCCTTCTGTGCGGATGGCCGGGTGGTGACAACGTTGGGGGTGGGATGCCGAAAGAGAGTGGCAGATGATGCCATCTCTGTTCTACGCATTGGCAACCCCTGGAGCGATCCGCTCGCCGGCATCGATGAAGCCGTCGCCCTGCTTCGCGACGCGTGGGCCGCTACCGGCGAAGGGCCGCTGCTGCCGGCATCCGCGTTGAAAGGCGCCCACCTCATCGCGGTCAACAACGCGCTCGGGCTGCTGCAGCTTCGGGCGAGCGCCGTCCACGCCCCGTTGCGGCGGAGATCACCATGCTCGACCGCGCCGCGCTCCGCGCTGACGGGAGTCTCTCGACGCCGTGGAGCGCATTCTCGCCGACCGGGCCGTCGGCAAGAGCCTCGATCAGCTCGCCAAAGGTGATCGCTCGCGCCGAAGCGCACCTCGACTCCGATGAGCTCGAGCCGAAGGAGCGCAGCGCGCGCGGCGAGCGGACTTCGTCATGTACGAGCGCGACGGAATGCTGCACTTCAACGGCAAGTGCGACGTCGAGTCGGGCGCACCCATCAAGACCGCGGTCGAGGCGATCGTCACCGCCGATTTCCGCGCGGCGCTCGATGACGCGCGTCGCGGATCCGACCCCGATTCAGACCTGCGGTCGGTCCCGCAGCGTCAACTCGATGCGCTCGTGCCGATCGCCCGGCATGTTCTCGGGTGCGAACAGATCGACCTGCCGCTCGGCGGGGCGACCGTCGTCGTGCGCATGAACCTGGAAGATCTGGGGAGCGGCGAAGGCCACGCATTGATCGACGGCATGAACCAGCCGGTGAGCAGAGCCACCGCGCGCAGAATGGCTGCAAGCATGACAATGGCTGGGACATCCGGATAGACGGCGTCGGCATCCGCGCAAGAGGGTGGTTCATTCCACCCCGCCACGTCGACCCTCAACAGACTCCACGTCTCGGCGGGCGGGCCCGCTTCGACTACCTCGCGGCCTGACGATACGAGCACGCGCCGCCGACGACCGCCGACTCACCAGAGCGGGTGAATCGCCTCCTGCGGCCGGCGGTCGTAGACCTCGCGCCCGACCTGGACGATGGCGCCCGTGAGCGAGCACAATGTGACGTATCGGTCGGATCGGGCGGGGGGTCGATGTGGACGACAGCGAACACGGCACGCACGCCGAGCGCGGCATCCGCGGCGAGTCGCTCCGCAGACTTCTCCTCACCCTTGTCGATGCGGCCGGAACCGAACGCTCGCGGATCATCCCGCGCCGTCACATCGCGGCAGCCCTCGAAACCGGTGTGCACGCCTCGATCAGCAGCTCCGCCCTTTTCACCCCGCAGGACGAGCCAGTCGACGCCGCAGGGCTCGACGCGGTGATCGGCGACGTGCTCGTGCGACCCGACGCGTCGCGACTTGCCCTGATCGACGAGCGGATGCAGCTCGGCTGGGCACCCGCCGACGTGCTCTGGCCCGAAGGGACACCGTTCTTTGGCTGCGGACGTTACGCGGTGCGGCGAGCGGTCGAGAACCTCATGGCGGGCGGACTGCAGGCACGGGTCGGCTTCGAAGTCGAGTTCAGCCTGATTCGAGACGGTGCCGCCGACTCCGGCCCGCGTCCCGCCCATGAGGGCCCCGCGTACGGTCAGCGGCCGCTGCTGCAGAACGAACCCTTCATCGACGCCCTCCTCGACGATCTCGAGATCGCGGGTGTGCCGGTGCTTCAGGTGCATGCCGAACACGGTCTCGGACAGTTCGAACTCGCCCTCGCCGCCCGTGATCCGCTCGCTGCGTGCGACGACTACCTGCTCACGCGGCTTGTCATCGAGCGCGTCAGCCTGCGCCACGGCCTCACCGCGTCGTTCGCGCCGATTCCGCCGGTCGGCGCCGCGGCGAACGGCATGCACATCCACCTCTCCGTCATGAGAGGTGAGACCAACCTGCTGACGCCGGCGGCGCCCGACACCCCCACGCGCGACGGCCTCGCAGTCATCGCGGGCATCCTCGATGCGCTGCCCGCCGCCACCGCGCTCCTGTGCGGGAGCGAGTCGAGCTACGAGCGGCTGCGACCGGGCCGATGGTCGGGTGCCTCGCTCTGCTGGGGTGTGGGAAACCGCGAGGCAGCCGTGCGCTACATCCCCTCCACAGCGCAAGCAGGCGTCCGCGGCGCGAACATCGAGGTCAAACCCGGTGATGCCACCGCCAACCCCTACCTCGCGGTCGCCGCACTCCTGGCGGCAGCGTCGGACGGCATCGCGCGCGGGACGACTCCCCCGGCGCCGATCGAGCTGAGCCCCCTGCGCCTGAGCGTCGAAGAACGCGAAGCACGCGGCATCCGCTCTCTGCCTTCGACCCTCGTCGAGGCGCTGTCGCTGCTGAACGAGTCGGCGATGCTCCGTCGGCAGCTCGGTGATCGGCTCGTCGACCTGTACGTGGCGGTACGGATGCCGCGACCCTGACCGACTCTGACGGACCTGACCGACTCGGCCACACCCATCGCCAGACTCATCGAAGCCGAGCGGTTCCCGGCCTCCTATTCGACGTGCGAAACCGACAGGAACGAGCGGGACCGGCCGAGCTGGACAGTCGGTCCGACGACGTCGAACGTCGCCTGGGCGCGGATGTCGTCCGACGCCGAGCCGATCAGCACGTCGATGGGGCCGGGCTCGATGATGTATGTCGACCCATCCAGGCCGAGGTAGCCGAGCTGGTCCATCCGCACCGTGAACGTCACCGTGGTGGACGCACCGGGTGCGAGTGAAATCCGCCGGAAGCCGACGAGTTCCTGGGCGGGACGAACCAGCCCCGTTGCGGTGTCGCTGAAGTACAGCTGGACGACCTCGTCGCCGGCCACCGTCCCCGTGTTCGAGACCCTGATCCTGACGTCGACCGACCCGGTCCCCTCCACGGTGCTGTCACTCAGGCTGATGTCACCGTATTCGAATGTCGTGTAGCTGAGGCCGTGCCCGAACGCGAAGAGCGGGGTCGCCGGCATGTCACGGTAACCCTGGTGCATGTCGGTCTCGGTGCGACGGTAGCCGCTGCCGACGTGCTGGCCCGCGTAGACAGGAACCTGGCCGGTGTGGCGCGGAATGCTGTACGGAAGCTTGCCGCCGGGTGTTGCGACTCCGAACAGCACGTTCGCAATCGCCCGCGTCCCCTGCTGGCCGCCGTAGTAGGCGTGCACGAGCGCGGACAGCGACGGGAGCGACTCGGTGATGACCATCGGGCGGCCGGTCGAGAGCACACCCACCACGGGAGTGCCGGTCGCCGCGACGGCGCTGAGGAGTGCGCGCTGCGTGCTCGGCAGCTCGAGGTCGGCCGAGTCGGATCCTTCGCCTTCGGTGGTCGCACCGAAGAACCAGCCGCCCCGGCCACCGAACGCGGCGATGACGACGTCTGCGCCGGCCGCCGCCACGACCGCGGCGTCGATGTCAGATGGCTCGGAGTCAAGGACGCCACACCCGGTGACGACCGTGATCTCGGCATCCGGAACCAGCTCCCGGACCGCCTCAACCAGGCTGATCGAACCATAGTGCTGACGGATGTAGTCCTCTGGCGACACCGCGAATGCGGCACCGAACTCTGCACCCGCCGCCGCCATGGCCTCCGCCGGCATCTCGCCGCCGAGTTCGTCGAGTCCCGCCATGCTGCCCTCGCCGCCGGCCATCATGCCGCCGATCATCCCCAGGCCCACCGGGTAGGTGTAGCCGGGGAATGCGAACCCAACCTCGTCCGCGTGCGGGCCGACGATCGCGATGCGTCGCACCTCACGAGACAGCGGCAGCACCGCCGACTCGTTCTTGAGGAGCGTCAACGACTCCTCGGCCAGCTGCTGCGCGAGGTCGACGCCACGCTGCGCAGTGCCAGCGAGGACGATCGGGTCCTCGTCGACATAGGGGCGCTCGAACAGCCCCAAGGCGAATTTGTCGCGCAGCACGCGCCGGACGGACGTGTCGAGGACCCCCTCGCCGACGACGCCGGCCCGGACCTGGTCGGCCAGCAGTGTGCCATAGCCCACGGTGGCAGGCAGTTCCACATCCAGGCCGGCAGTGAGCGCAAGTGTGCCGGCCTCCGCGACGTCGCGCGCGACCCGTTGGCGCGTGTGGAGCATCGGGACCGTGGTGTAGTCCGAAACGACGGTGCCCTCGAAGCCGAGCTCATCGCGTAGCAGCCCGGTGAGGATCTCCCAGGAGGCTCCGACGGGGACGCCGTCGATCTCGGAGTAGGAGTTCATGATCGATGCCAGGTCGGCGAGTCGGATGGCCGCCTCGAACGGGCGCGCATAGACCTCGCGCAGCTCGCGGGAAGTGACCTGGGTCGCGGCCATGTTCTGGCCGCCCTCCGTCATCGCGTAGCCCAAGAAGTGCTTCGCGGTGGCGATGACGCCCTCGCGCAGGTCGTCGCCCTGCAGGCCTCTGGTGAACGCCACGCTCAGGGCGGACGCGAGGTAAGGGTTCTCGCCGTACGTCTCGTGCACGCGGCCCCAGCGAGCGTCGCGCGCGACATCCATGACAGGCGCGAGCGCCTGCAAAAGACCGACACTGCGCATCTGCTGACGCATCAGGTCTGCCATCTGCCCGACTGCCTCGGGGTTCCAACTCGCGGCCAGGCCGATCGCGGTCGGGTAGACCGTGAAGTCCGGCGCCAACACGCCGTTGAGCGCCTCGTTGTGGAAGATGGCAGGGATGCCGAGCCGGGTGTTTTCGACCAGGTACTTCTGGATCGAGTTCACGGAACGAGCGGTTGTCTCGGGCGACTTGTGGCCGAACATGCCAAGAGCCGAGATGTGGCCGATGCCGTTGCCGAGCAGCTTCTCGGCCTGAGACTCGATGATGCCGTCGAGGCCGAGCAGAGCGATCGGCATGGTCGCCGAGAGCTGCATGGCCTTCTCGTCGATGGTCATCTGCTGCAGCAGCGCGTCGGCGCGCTGGATGGGTGTGGCGTCGATGACGGCCCACGGGGTGGTCGTGCTCATGTTCTGATTCCTTGTCGAATGTGATTCAGGGTGCGGTGTCAGCGGGATGCCTTGATCGGCCAGACCGCGAAGGCACCGAGCACGCTCAGTGCGATACCCAGCGGGAACAGCCCGACGAAGCCGAAGCCGAGGACGATGGCGCCGGCGATGGCGGGGGCGAGGGCCTGAGGCAGGGTGGCGGCGATGTTGACGACGCCGAGATCCTTTGCGAACGACTTCGCGGACGGCAGCACCTGGCTCATCAGCGCAGTGTCGACGGCCTGGAACATGCCGAATCCGAGGCCCGCGACGAAGGTCATGACCATCCAGGCGGGCAGCGTGGGCGAGATCATCGGGGCCAGCATCGCGACTCCGACGAGCACAGACGATCCGAAGATGAAAGGCTTGCGGCGGCCGACCTTGTCGGAGAGCGGCCCGGAGACGATGGTGGAGATCAGGATGCCGGCGAGGGTCAGCAGTCCGAGCACCGGGATGACCGTTGCGGGGTTTTCGATGCCGATGTAGTCAGTGAGTATGTAGAACTGGTAGCCGGTGACGGTGAAGTACCCGGCGTAGAGCAGGGTGCGGCCGGTGAAGGCCCAGAAGAAGTCGGGGTGCTTGACCGGGTTGACCCAGAACGTGCGGAGGAAGTCTGCGAAGCGGAACGGCTCCCGCGGGACTTCCTTGCTGGAGTAGTCCGGGTTGAAGATCACGAACAGCGTCAGCATCAGCACCGAGAAGACGGCCAGGAAGAGGTAGCCGGCCGCGATCGAGCCGAGGAACACCGAGCCGACGATCTGACCGCCGAGTGCGCCGACCATCAGGCCGATGCCCGACAGCGCCGAGAACGTGCCGCGACGCTTGATCGGAACCCGGTCGGGCATGACCGCGGACAGCGGTCCCTGCGCGAAGTTGTACGCGGTCTGCACGATCGTCGCCGCGATCAGCACACCCACGAACGAGTCGGCGAATGCGAGACCCACCAGGGACAGCGCGCCGACGACGGATCCGATCATGATCCACGGCGCACGACGTCCGAAGCGTGACCGGGTGCGGTCGGAGATCTGACCGGCGATCGGCTGCCCGAACAGGGCGAAGACCGCGCCGACCGTCGAGATGATCGCAAAGTTCGCGATCTTGTTCGCCGAGTCGAGCCCGGCGACCTGCGCGGGCAGCAGGATCCCGAGGAACGCGCCCCAGATGATGAACACGCCCATGTTCGCCGGGATGATCCACCACAGCAGACGGCGGACGCCCTTGATCGGAGTGGGCGGGTCTTCGTTGCCCGCTGCCTCCTCGATGAAGGCGATTTCGGCGTCGACGTCGTCGACGGGCGCGAGTGGTTCTGACGGCATCGTCATGATGTTCATTCCTTTTGAATGGGGTGGTGAGCACTCTTCGTCACGTGCTCGGGATACTGCAGGTTGTTCAGTTGGCAAGAGCGAACGGCGAGGTGGGCCAGATGTAGTCGCCCGAGCACATCAGCGGCGAAGCATCCGCCAGGTCGTGCGAGCCGTAGAGGTAAACCCGGTCACCGAAGACGTGCGGCTCTCCGTCGGGTACATATGCCTCAGCGAGAAGGAACGGGTTGATCGATGCCTCCACGGTGACATCCGGGAGCTGCATCGTGCTCACTGCCCACTCCATCGTCGGGAATTCACTTTCACGTCACTTACGCGCTTCACTTACGCGCTTCAGCCATCATAATAGAGCTATGGATGCCGTTCCTGTCAAGTCACCCGAGGACGCCAACCTCCCACCCCGGGCGTTGCCGACGGGCGAGGATGTCGCGCGGCGCGCCAACGTGTCGCGTGCGACGGTGAGCTATGTCCTTAACGGCGTCACATCGCAAAAGATCTCTCAGAAGACACGCGAGGCCGTCCATCGCGCAGCCGACGAGCTCGGCTACCGTCCGAATCCTGCCGCCCAGAGCCTCGCGGCCGGCGCGTCTCGCATTGCTCTGCTGGTGATGCCCGGCGTTCACCTCGGCGAGCTGTTCATCGAGGTGAGCAGTCTGCTGACCGCGCGCGCAGCGGAACGGGGCGTGACCCTCATCGTGCACATCGAATCGCCCGCGAGCAGAACAGTCATCGATGTCGCCCAAGACCTGCGACCTCGCGCTGTTTTCAGCATGTTCGGTCTTGACGAGCAGACCGTGAGCTGGCTGCGCGAACGAGGAATTCCGGTCGCCTCCCTGCGGCAAGACAGTGGCGACAGCGTGACAGCAAACGACCGATCGGGCTGGCTTCAGGTGCATCATCTCGCCGACCATGGACACTCCCGGATCGGATTCGCGGACACTGACGACCCCGGCCTGCGTATGGTCGCCGAGTCGCGGCGCGACGATATCCTCGACGCCTGCAGGCAGCATGGCCTGCCCACGCCGCTCCACGAGCAGTTCGGGCTGGACGGCCATGACGCGGCAGAGAAGGTCCGCCGCTGGGTCGAAGCAGGAGTGACCGCTGTCGCCGCCTACAACGACGAGGTGGCGATCACTGTTCTCGCCGGCATCCGTCGCGCCGGCCTGCGCTGTCCCGAGGATCTCGCAGTGATCGGCGTCGATGAGATGGCGATCAACGGCTCGATGGACCCGCCGCTGTCCTCGATCGAGTTCGACATGGACAACTTCGGCTTGCTTTATGCGGACGCCCTGTCCGCAATGCTCGACGGGCGAGCAAGCCCGCCACGCGAACTGGTCACCGACGATCTCATGCGAGTTGTCGAGAGGGCCTCAACAGCCGGATCGCCGCTGATGTCGTTCGATCCCGCATAGACCACGATGAGCGGCACGAGGGCTGCAGCCGGGTCGTAAGGGTTCCTATCCTGCGCAATCGACGATGACGAGTGGTGNNGGCGGATACATCATGCTCGTTACGTCTGGTCGGGTGGGCTTGGTCATCACAGACTTGCGGTGGCTGAACTCCTCGAAGCCGAACCGGCCGTGATATGCACCGATCCCCGACGGTCCGACGCCACCGAATGGCAGCTTGGCGGTGGAGAAGTGGAACAGCAGATGGTTGACCACCATGCCGCCCGCGGTCACCTCCTTGATGACCCGCTCCCGCACCCTCTTGCTCTTGGTGAACAGGTATGCCGCCAGCGGCTTGGGCCGAGAATTGATGAACTCGATCGCCTCGTCGAGTGAGTGCACGGTGACGATCGGCAGGATGGGCCCGAAGATCTCGTGCTGCATCAGCGGCTCGTCGGGGTCGGGATCCACGACCACGGTCGGCTGAATCTTGATCGCACCGGCGTCGGACCCGCCGCCGATGACGACCTCGCCCTTGGTCGCCGCCAGTGTGGCGACCAGCCGGTCGAAGTGCCGCTG
>DMUE01000223.1 GCA_003476465.1 Microbacterium sp.
CAGTCCACACCGGTCGACGCGGACCCCGTCGATGGCCGCGACAGCAGCGAGCTGGCTCTCCGGCTCTCGGCGATGCGGCAGGTAGGTCACGGGCGCGCTGGCTGCTTCCGCACCCACCCATTCCAGGTATTCCGCCAGCGACATACGCCCGTCGACAGGTCGAGCGCTGCCGAGCAGAACGCGCCCGGCGGTCTGCGTCACGAAAACGCGGGCCGTGGCTCGGGTCCAGGCGAAGTCATGACGGTCGACGCGATAGCCCGTGTCGACGAGTTCGCTCGTCCGTTGCTCGCCGAAGTCGAACGCCGTGAAGAATTCGACGCGACCCCGACGGGCGCGTCGGGCGATGCGTTCGAACGCGAGCGGTGCGAGGCGCTTTGTCAGGCCGCCTTCTGATATTCCGGGCCGTGCATACGGGCGTCGGCCGAGGAGCGTGTCGGCGAACGCGACGGCGTTCGCCCCGTCGTCCAGGAAGGTGACCCGCTCGGGACGCAGGACCGACACGGCGAGGCGGAACTGGCCCGAGAATCCGTCGCCGACGAGCCAGTGCCGGTGGCGCGCGAGCAGATTCCAGGGGATTCCGAGGTACGGTTCGCACCGCCCGAACGACGCGCCGCGAGCGATGAGTTCGTCGGCCGTGTCCTCCATCTGCGCTGTCAACCGACCGGCAATCGGCACCCGGCGTCCGTGCGCGGAAGCCCATTCCGCAACGCCCAGGAGCTGGAGCGGTGATTCGACCCAGGCCAGCACCGCTTCCGGTTCCATGTCCGCCTCCACTCCACACCTTCGGACGGAGATTTCACGGTGCCGGTTCACGGTGAACAACCGTCGCCACGCAGGTGACGCGGACGGATCGAGCACGTGAACGATAGGCGGCGCGTCAGGCAGCGCGTCGGGCAGAGCGCTCGACCTGAGCGGCCACCCGAACGGCGTTCTGGCCTCTCACGCCGTTCCAGCCGGGCCCGACGCATCCTCTCGGCGCATCCGTTCGCGTGTCCCGCCGTCGACCGTCGTGCCCACCTCGCTCGAGGTGTAAATCGATCCCGGAGTCGGGGGCTGCGCGTCGCCCTTCTCGGTCTCAGCGTCGACGATTCCCGCCGAGACCCGCTTGGTTAGATCGGGTGTGAGGCGGTGAGACAGATGGGCGCCGTGCGTCTTCCATCCGACCGGCTGGCGCTCGCGCGGATCGGCACACGCCTCCACGATCGCATCCACCATTAGACTCGGGGCATCCATCGCGGCCATCCGCGCCGTGTGCCCGGTGTAGTTGGCGGCGTGCTTCCAGAACGCGTGTCGATGGCCCAGGGCATCACCGTGCCGACCGCGACGGTTTCGGAGTGGCCGGCAAGGCGCAGATCCTCGTTCACCGACCTCCCCAGGCGGAGGATCGCCGCCTTCGTGGCCGCGTAGCTCGACTGGTAGCCCAGTGGCACCTCGCTCTCGACCGAACCGACGTTGACGAGAGCACCTCGGCCACGCTCGACGAAGTGGCGCAGCGCGACGTGCGATCCGTAGACGTATCCGTTCAGATTCACCTCGACGACGCGCGCGTGGTGCTCGACCGGCACATCCCAGAAGTATCCGAGGGCGGCGATGCCGACGTTGTTGACCCAGACATCGAAACCACCGAAGTGCTCAAGCGCGACGCGACCGATACGCTGCACATCCGCGAAGGAGCTGACATCGGCCACCACCGCCAGGGCATTCCCGCCCGAGGCCGTGATCTCGGCGACGAGTTCGTCCAGCACCTCACCACGCCGCGCGGCCACGACCACGCGCGCACCGGATTGCGCCAACCGCAGGGCCGTACCGCGCCCCAATCCACTGGTGGCGCCCGTTACGACGGCGGTCTTGCCTGCGAGTTCCTGATCGCGCTTGCTCATCCTGCATACCTCCCCCGGGCGCGTGCACCGCCCCATCGAGTCGCAATCCGGCGCGCCCAGCGCATCGGTGGGAAGTCCCCCGGCATGTGGCGCGCGACGGTGTAGAACCCCCGCCCGAACCGGACGGCGAACGATCGGGCGCTGCGGAACGGTCGGACCGCGATCCGCATGCCCAGCCCCGAGCGGTAGCGGATGCGGTGCTCTCGACCGAGGTGGTACGCGAGGTCGAAGTCGTCGTGCACGCGCGGATCGTGGCGGTGCACCGAGCCCCGCACCGACCGCCAGGCATCCGCGCGCATCGCGAAATTCGACCCGAAGAGCGAGGGATGCCCGAGCGCAGAAGCCGCCGCCACGTGATACGCCGCGAGGTACATCCAGGCCAACGGGCCGCGGAGCCGTGGTGGACCGTCGAAGAACCGCGCCCCGCCCGTGATGGCGTCGATATCCGGGCGGTCTCGGAATACGGTGCGGATCGTTGCCACCCAGGTCGGGTCGGGAACGCCGTCGGCATCGAGCCGTGCGATGATCTCGCCGCGCACCGCGTCATATCCCGCGGAGCTGGCCGCGGGGATGCCGGGTTCGTCGCAGCGGATGACGGTGACGCCGTGCGCTTGCGCAACCCGTGCACTCGCGTCTTCGGAGGCGTTGTCGACGACGATGATCTCGTCGGCCGGCTCGGTCTGGTGACGGAGCGCATGAAGACACGCGTCCAGCTCTGCAGCATCATCCTTGACGGGGACGACGACGCTCACGGTCGGACGGTTCTGGGGATCCACCTGACGACGTTATGCGCGGCAAGGCCCCGGAGGAGATGCCTTGACCTTCGGACGGAGTGGCGTGAGGATACGCGCAGCGCAGGATTGCGATCCCATAATGAATGAAACGACTGCCGAGCGCCCGGCCGATCGCACGATGGAGAACCATGACGTACCGCAGGATCAGCAACTGGAGTCATGGCTCGACGAGTTCCGTCGGGATGGCCCCACTCTGGTGGGACGCGTGCGCGTCATTCCGCAGGACGGCGCGGAGCGCGCGGATGCCGGCCTCGTCGTCGTCGACCTCGCCCACGCCCCGACCGTGACGTATCTGCAGCCGGATGCGGACAACCCGGACCGCTGGATCGTCACCATGGAGTCGCGCGAGGACATCGTCACCGTGGATGCCGAACAGCTGCGTGCACTCGCGGCAGACCTCGACACGGTGAGCCGTCTGTGCGCGTTCCTGGAGCAGAAGACGGTCTGAAA
>DMUE01000002.1:0-5795 GCA_003476465.1 Microbacterium sp.
GGCGCCGGGCACGCGAGTGCGACCGGGCGCTTCGATGACGAGCAGCTCTTCTATCTCCAGGCCCGCGGCATCAGCGAGGACGAAGCACGTCGCCTCGTCGTGATCGGCTTCCTCGCCGAGATCGTCCAGAAGCTCGGTGTGCCCGATCTGGAACAAGAGCTCACCGCTGCCATCGAGGCGGAGCTCGCCGAGGGCGTCGCGTGACCCTGCAGCGTGCCTGCGCCCTGAGCGAATTGGAGCAGGACACCGCCAGACGCGTCGAACTCGACGGCGTCGCGATCGCTGTCGTTCTCGACGGCAACGGCGAGGTGCACGCCATCGGTGATGTCTGCACGCACGGTGAGATCTCGCTCTCAGACGGCTTCGTCGAGGGCGAGACCTTGGAATGTTGGGCGCACGGCTCGGCCTTCTCCCTGCGCACGGGCCGCCCCCTCAACCTCCCGGCCTACGAGCCGGTGCCTGTCTTCGTCGTTCAGATAGACGGCGACGACGTGCTCATCGATCCCGCTTCCACCGTGGCCGTCTGACCGGTCGAGTCCGTTAGGAACCTTTTACATGTCTGTCCTCGAAGTTCGCGACCTGCACGTCACCGTTGAAACGGATGCCGGTGTCACGCCCATCCTGAACGGCGTCACCCTGACGATCCACACGGGCGAGACTCACGCGATCATGGGCCCGAACGGTTCGGGCAAGTCCACTTTGGCGTACACCATCGCCGGGCACCCGAAATACGCCGTCGCCTCCGGCTCCATAACCCTCGATGGCGAGGATGTCCTCGCGATGAGCGTCGACGAGCGGGCCCGCGCGGGGCTCTTCCTCGCGATGCAGTACCCGGTCGAGATCCCGGGCGTGACCGTGAGCAACTTCCTGCGCACCGCCAAAACGGCCATCGACGGTGAGGCACCCTCGATCCGCAACTGGGTGAAGGATATTCGCGTATCCATGAAGAACCTCCGCATGGATCCGAAGTTCGCCGAACGCAACGTCAACGAGGGATTCTCGGGTGGCGAGAAGAAGCGACACGAGATCCTGCAGCTCGAGCTGCTCAAGCCGCGGATCGCGGTGCTCGACGAAACCGACTCCGGTCTCGACGTCGACGCGCTGAAGATCGTGTCGGAGGGCGTCAACCGTGCCAAGGCCGAGACCGACCTGGGCGTGCTGCTGATCACCCACTACACACGAATCCTGCGCTACATCGCTCCCGACTACGTGCACGTGATGGTCGCCGGTCGTATCGTAGAAGAGGGCGGCCCCGAACTCGCCGACCGTCTCGAGAACGAGGGCTACGACCGCTTCCTCGAGCCTGCGGGCGGGCCCACCGCATCGGCTGGCGCGTAGAATGGTCTCCATGACCGCGACGCTCGCTCCTGAGAAGTACGACGAGGTCACTGAGGCGCTCAAGGACGTGATGGATCCCGAACTGGGCGTCAACGTCGTCGACCTCGGTCTGATCTACGACCTCGGCTGGGACGATGAGAACGACGCACTGGTGATCCACATGACGCTCACGAGCGCCGGATGTCCCCTCACCGACGTGCTCGAAGAGCAGACCGCGCAGGCGCTCGACGACGTCGTCGAGCGATTCCGGATCAACTGGGTCTGGATGCCGCCGTGGGGTCCCGAGAAGATCACCGACGATGGCCGCGACATGATGCGCGCCCTCGGCTTCTCGATCTAGGGGTGCTCCGCCCGGTCGATAAACTCGCAGGGTGAGCGTCGTCCCCCTGGAAGCAGTGCCCCTCGAACTTCTCCGCGAGCGCTCGAGTGTGAAGTGGCGGCGTTACCCAGATGATGTTCTGCCGATGTTCGTGGCGGAGACGGACTATCCGCTCGCTCCCGCCATCACCGCTGCGCTGACCCGCGCGGTGGAGCTCGGCGACACCGGCTACACTTCTCCCGCTTCGGGCATCCGGGAAGCCTACTCCGCCTTCGCCGCGCGGCGGTTCGGCTGGGAGGTCCGGCCGGGGGCGATACGCACCACGGGGGACGTGATCATGGGCGTCGTGGAGATTCTGCGCCGCTCGATCCAGCCCGGAGACCGCGTGGTGGTGACGCCGCCGGTCTACCCGCCGTTTTACGACGCGATCCCCGAAGCCGGGGGAGTCATCGAGCGCGTCCCGCTGCTGTACGACGCCACCGGCCGGTACTCGTTGGACCTCGCCGGCATCGAGACGGCCCTGCTGGCAGGTGCCCGTGCCATCCTGCTCTGCAACCCGCACAACCCCACGGGTACCGTCCACTCGCTGCAGTCTCTGGCGCGTCTGGCCGAGATAGCCGAGAAGGCGGGCGCCGTCGTCGTCAGCGATGAGATCCATGCTCCACTCACACAGCCGGATATCATGTTCACCCCGTTCCTCAGCGCCTCGGACGCGGCGGGCCGCGTCGGATTCGCCGTCACGAGCGCCAGCAAGGCGTTCAACCTCGCGGGCCTGAAGTGCGCGCTGATGATCGCCACGGACGCCGACCGGCTGCGTCTCGTTCGGGATCTGCCCGCCGAGGTCGAGTGGCGCACGGGTCTGTTCGGTGCTCTCGCCGGGGTGGCCGCTTTCGCGCCCGAGAGCGACGGATGGCTCGACAGTCTCCTCGCCGCCCTCGACCGAAATCGTCTCCTCCTGGCCGACCTCCTGGCGGAGCATCTCCCAGGCGCGCGATACGACGTTCCCGAGGCCGGTTACCTCGCCTGGGTAGACCTGACGGAGCTGGGATGGGGGGACAACCCGGGAGCGAAGATCCTTCGAGATGCCCGGGTCGCTCTGCACAGTGGCAAGGCCTTCGGCGGGGAGGGCCGTGGGCGCGTGCGCATGAACATCGGATGCTCGCCCGAGGTTCTGACCGAGGCTGTGCAGAGGATCGGGGCGCTGACCTCGCGGCGGCGCACTCCCTCGCAATGACGACGGTGAGGCCCGTGGTGAGCGATGGGTCGAACGGCGTGTCAGCTGCGCGCGCGGCGCTCCAGCAACCGAACGATCACCCATGCGCCGGGCAGGAGCAGCGCCGCCAGGGCGGCCTTGATCAATCCGGGAACGATGAAGGGCAGCACCCCGGCCTCCATGATCGACGCGAAGGTCACATCGACGCCGACGACGTTCGCGAGAATCAGCGCCATCTGGGGCACACCGATGAGAAACGGGATGATGCTCGCCGCGACGAAGCCGACGAACGCCAGGAGGGGCCGGCGGTCCCACGCGCGTTCTGCAAACCATCCTGCGACGAAGGCCGCGGGAATGAACCCGACGATGAAACCGAACGAGGGGGAGAGCAGGTAGGCCGGCCCGGCGACGGGCCCGGCGAAGATCGGCAGTCCCGCCAGGCCGAGCATCATGTAAGTCGTCAGGCTTGCGGCACCGCGACCGGCACCGAGCGCCGCACCGACCAGAACGACGCCGAGTGTCTGACCGGTGATCGGCACGGGCCCGACGAAGAAGGAGACCTTCGCGAGCAGCGCGACGACCACGACGCCGGCGAGGACGAGAGTCGCGTCCAGGGCGAACGTGCGCGTTCGGTGGGACGGCCGGGCGATGACGTCGGCGAGCACGAGGCGCGAGCCGGCGGCGGGTGCGAGGGTGGTCATGAGACTCCTTGGCGTCGGGACGGCATGCGCTGGAGGGCGAGGGACTCGCGCTCCCGACTTATACTAGGGGTTTGGCATCTCCAGCCCCTTTGTACCCACCCCCTCGACGGAACGGACATCCGCTGTGCTCGCCGTGCACGATCTCGAGATCCGCGTAGGCGCCCGAATACTCATGTCGGGCGTCTCTTTCCGCGTTTCGCCCGGAGACAAGATCGGGCTCGTGGGCCGCAACGGTGCGGGCAAGACGACGCTGACCAAGGTGCTCGCGGGAGACCTACCGCCCGCGGATGGACGCGTCGAATCGACGGGTGAGCTCGGCTATCTCCCACAGGACCCCCGGTCAGGAGACCCCGACATGCTCGCGCGAACGCGCATCCTCGACGCGCGTGGTCTCGGCACGCTGGCGGTCGGAATGCACGAGGCGACGCTCGCGATGGCAGACGAGAACCCGGATGTCGCGGCCCGGGCGATGAAGACCTACGGGCAGCTCACCGAACGTTTCGAGGCGTTGGGTGGCTATACCGCCGAGGCGGAGGCCGCGACGATCTCGCACAACCTCTCCCTGCCCGATCGCATCCTCGACCAGCCGCTGCGGACCCTGTCCGGCGGACAGCGACGTCGCATCGAGCTCGCGCGCATCCTGTTTTCCGATGCCGAGTCGATGATCCTGGACGAGCCCACCAACCACCTCGACGCGGATAGCGTCGTGTGGCTGCGCGAGTTCTTGAAGAACTACGCGGGCGGGCTGATCGTGATCAGCCACGATGTCGAGCTCGTGGGGGAGACCGTCAACCGTGTCTTCTACCTGGATGCGAACCGGCAGGTCATCGACGTCTACAACATGAACTGGAAGAACTACCTGCGCCAGCGGGTAGCCGATGAGGAGCGCCGCAAGAAGGAGCGTGCCAACGTCGAGAAGAAGGCCACTCAGCTGCAGATGCAGGCCGCGCGCTTCGGCGCCAAGGCGTCCAAGGCCGCTGCCGCACACCAGATGGTAGCGCGCGCGGAGAAGATGCTGTCGGGGCTCGACGAGGTGCGCCAGGTCGAGCGGGTCGCCAAGCTCCGCTTCCCCAAGCCGGCGCCCTGCGGCAAGACGCCTCTCATGGCCTCCGGGTTGTCGAAGTCGTACGGGTCGCTGGAGATCTTCACAGATGTCGATCTGGCCATCGACCGCGGGTCACGCGTCGTCATTCTCGGCTTCAACGGCGCGGGCAAGACGACACTGCTCCGGATCCTCGCGGGGGTCGACAAGCCGGACACGGGACGGCTCGAACCGGGGCACGGGCTCAAGATCGGGTACTACGCCCAGGAACACGAGAACCTCGACGTAAGTCGCTCCGTGCTCGAGAACATGATGTCGTCCGCGCCGGAGATCACCGCGACCCAGGCGCGCAAGGTGCTCGGATCGTTCCTCTTCACCGGTGACGATGTGCTCAAGCCCGCGGGGGTCCTGTCCGGTGGCGAGAAGACCCGTCTGTCTCTCGCGACGCTGGTCGTGTCCTCCGCGAACATGCTCCTGCTCGACGAGCCCACGAACAACCTCGACCCGGCGTCTCGTGAGGAGATCCTCGGTGCCCTGTCGCACTACGAGGGTGCCGTCGTGCTCGTCTCGCACGACGAGGGCGCGGTAGAGGCGCTCAACCCGGAGCGTGTCCTGATTCTGCCCGACGGGGTCGAAGACATCTGGAACCGCGAATACGCCGACCTCGTCTCGCTCGCCTGAGGCTCTCGCGAACACCCGGCGGGTTCAGGATGTGGCCGAGTCGAGGATGGCGTCTTCGGCGTCTGAGTCCGCGTCCCGGCGGCGCTTGCTCGGACGCGGAGGGGAGCCGAGCGGTTCGGCTCCGTCACGCACAGCGATCGCCTCTCTTCGGGCGTCCTCGGCATCCTCGGCATCCTCCCGCCGCTGCACGATCTCTGTTCTGATCACGTAGCCGATGAAGATGAAGCCCATAATCGCGAAGAGGATCCATTGGATCGCATAGGACAGGAACGGGCCCGGATCCTCTGTGGGTGAGGCCAGTTCGGTGGGCCTCGTCGCCGGGGAGGGGTCTTCGGACACCATGAGCCCGTATGCCGCCGTGATCGTCTCAGAACCGGTCACTTCGGCCATACCCGAAAGGTCTATGGTCGGCACCTGCCCCTGGGGGGCACCCCGACCGGAGGCGGGTGCCATCTCGCTGGGCCGGAGGCGCGCCGTCACGGTGACCACGCCCGCCGGTGG
>DMUE01000002.1:5827-6769 GCA_003476465.1 Microbacterium sp.
ACCGGGCGCCACTCGTCTTCCGGATCGAAATCGGTGGTGCCCGGCAGAACGGAATCGAGGGGGACGGGGTCGGCGTCGTAATTGCGCTCGATGAGCGCGAGATCTGCGGCGCGTTCCTGATTTCGTGAGAACTGCCAATTCGAGAGGAACGCGCACGCGATCGCGAAGACGACGGCGAGCGCGAGGTAAATCGCCCACCGACCTACGGTCGGAATGTTCTGCATACTCCGAGCCNNTCGCGAGCAGCGAGGTAGTCGCGAAGATAGTCGCGATGCTCGTCACACGCCAACCAGATCTTGCGACGGTCGGGCGGGTGAATCCGTGGGTTGCGCCAGATCACCTGCCATGCGGCATCGAGGCGGCATCCGGCGCGGGAACACGACGCCGTCTCCGACAGCGGGTCCGTCTCCCACATGCTCACGACGAGTCGCCCGACTCTCGCTCGGTCTCTGTGAGGCGGATGACCCCCGGGTTCGCAGCTTCATCCGGATCATCGCGGTGCGCCTCGGCCGGCGCGACAGGAGCGGACAGCATTCGCTGAACGGGCTCGGCCCGCGCGCTGGTGTCCAGCCCGACGTTCGCGACCACCACCGCGACATAGGGCAGGAAGATCGCTCCCGCGGCGAACAGCCAGGTGTACCAGCCGTACGGCGTCACGGCGGCCATCAAGACGAAGCACGAGACACGGATGCCCATCGTCACCAGGTATCGACGCAACCGAGCAGACGCCTCATCGCGCGGGGCTTGCGGCAGGGAGGTCGATGACAGTGGTGCGGCAGGTGATTTCACGGTCCTCCCAGCGTACGCCGCCGGGAGGACACCGGACCGCTGAAACCGTTCCGATCAGGAGGTGTAGGCGGAGGCGTTCTCGACGACCGTGAGAAAGAACGGCAGGAAGGCCAGGAGCGCGATGAACGCGAGGATCCACAGGCCGACGCCCAC
>DMUE01000057.1 GCA_003476465.1 Microbacterium sp.
TCACACATGGGCCGAGTTGGCCTGGGCCGCAAGAACCCATGTTGTGATGCTGACGGCGTTTCGGGTTGATAGCGGCTAGCGTCACCGAGAACAGAGGAGGGCCTGTGCGGTTTTCGAGAGCTTTCGTAACCATTCAGGTCCTCGGCGCGCCTGATTGAACTTGAGCCTGGGCGTGGGGATGGTGCAGGGGTCCGTGACTTTGCATCTTCCCCCGTTGGCAGGTTCACGTGCCCGATTCTTCGTCGTCGTCTTCTCCGGATGTTCCGAGCGTGGAGCAGTTGTTGGCCATGCTCGCGGAGCGGGACCGGTCTTTGCAGGAGCGAGATCGGTTGATTGCGGAGTTGTCTGCCCGGGTCGCGGAGCTGGAGGCGCGGTTGGGGAAGAACTCGCAGAACTCCTCCAAGCCACCGTCGTCGGATGCGTTCACCAAACCCGCACCGCGGTCACTGCGCCGCAGGTCGGGGCGCAAGCCCGGCAAGCAGTCCGGGGAGCCGGGTGCCCGGCTGGAGCCGAGGCCGGATCCGGACGAGATCGTGGTGCACGCCCCGGCCGGGTGCGGGTCGTGTGGCAGCGACCTGGCCGGGGCGCCGGTGGTCGGCGACCAGCGACGTCAGGTCTTCGACCTCCCGCCGATTCGGTTGCGTGCGGTCGAGCACCGCGCCCAGCAGCGGCGGTGTGGCTGCGGCACGGTCACCGCTGCACCGTTCCCGGTCGAGGCGACCGCACCGGCGTGTTACGGGCCCGGGGTGGCCGCACTCGGGGTCTACCTGCTGGGCCGGCAGCATCTGCCGGTCGAGCGGGCCGCCGAGGCGATGGCCGACTGTTTCGGCGCACCGGTCTCCACCGGCTGGCTGGCCTCGCTGCTGCCGACCGCCGCCGGGCGGCTGGCGGGGTTCACCACCACGGTCCGGGAACAGCTGCAGGCGGCGCCGGTGGCGCACTTCGACGAGACCGGCGGCCGGGTCGCCGGCAGGCTGCGGTGGGTCCACGTCGCGGCCACCGACACGTTGACGCTGTACCACCGTGCTGTGGGGCGGGGTAAGGACTCCATCGACGCCGGTGGGGTGCTGCCCGGGTTCGGCGGGGTCGCGGTCCACGACGGGCTGACCTCCTACCGCCGCTACGACGTGGCCCACGCCCTGTGCGCGGCCCACCACCTGCGGGAGCTGGCCGGGATGGCCGAGGCCACCGGCCAGGACTGGCCCACCCGGCTGGCCGACCTGCTGGTGGAGATCCACAAGAGCGTCGAGGCCGCCAAGGCCGCAGGCGAGACCCGGCTCAGTACCCGGCGGCTGGCCGGCTACCGCCGCCGCTACCGGGCCCTGATCGCTCAAGGACAGCAGCTGAACCCGCCGCCACCGCGGACCGGGAAACGCGGAAGACCGAAACTCGGGGCGGCCGGATCCCTGCTCCGCCGCCTCGATGACTACCAACACGACGTGCTCCGCTTCGCCACCGACTTCACGGTGCCCTTCGACAACAACCAGGCCGAGCGCGACATCCGGATGGTCAAGCTCCAGCAGAAGATCTCCGGCGGCTGGCGGTCTGAGACCGGCGCGGATGCGTTCCTCACCGTCCGGTCCTACCTCTCCACCGCACGCAAACACCACCGCGGCGCCCTCGACGTCCTGCGCGACCTCTTCACCGGCAGCGCCTGGATACCCGCCGCGCCGTAGACACCACGGCCGCGCCGGACCTGAACAGTTACGGCCGAGCGTGGTTCCGGCGAGGCGGCTTGGCAGCCGGACGAGTGGTTCTAACGTCACGGTGGCACTCTTTCGATGGCTATTGCCGAAGAAGTGACTCCAATTTGAAGCGTCTCGTGGCCCGCCCCCCGCCCATGGTGACTCGGCTAGACTTGGCGACGACCCTAGGAGGAGCGATGAGCAAGAAGTTTGTGTCGGCGAAAGCTCGTCGTCAGTCCGTCGTCCGCTCCACCAAGGCGTCGGCGCGATTGGAGCAACGCGTCGTGCCTGCCGATCACGTCCGCTCGACCAAGGTCGAGAAGTTCGTGGAGTCGCTGCGCGCCAAGGCCTGATGGCCCTCGAACCGGACTATGGGGAAACCCTTGTCAGCGACGAAGAAGCTGACGCGCTCACGCCGGCGGCCCGCGAAATTCTGGGCGACCCGATCCGCAAGGCCGACCTCTACGACCTGGAACAGCAGATCCAGGCCGAGGTAGCTGATGAGTGGTGGGCCAACCTCCTAAACTGGAACGTCCCGGTTCGCGACCTGCTTGTCGATCACTTCGTTCGAGATCTCCACCGTCGTCTCTATGCCCCTGTGTGGGAGTGGGGTGGTCGTCAGCGATCGCTGGAGACCAACATCGGCATTGCTCCCGAACACATCGCCGTAGAGATGCGAAACGCTCTCGACAATCTCAGCTATCAGTGGGACCACCAGACAGGAATCGACGCCCGCACGCTCGGAATTGCAGCTCACGCCGCCTTGGTGCGCATTCATCCATTTGTGGACGGTAACGGACGGGTGACGAGACTGCTCGCCGACCTGGTATTCCTCGGCGCGCAGACTGGGTGGGATCCGTTACTGGCCTACGACTGGGAGGTCGATCGACGGGCCTACATCCGCCTGCTCGGCGAGTACGACGAGACCCGTGACGCGAGCTCGTTGGCGCAGTTCGTCCCGGTCGTCTCGATTGAGGACTGGACGACCGAGTAGGTCCTGCCTTGGATATGAGGAGCTTCCTCGCAGGTGAGGACTGCTAGCCGCCCTCGCGACCCAAGTCGGAGCACGACTAGGACAGCAAGCACGGACCGCTCAAACCGCTTGCGAAGGAGGAAGCCGGCCTGGCGGAGTCGCCGCCAGTCTGCGCCAATCCCACCGCGGTCGCTGGTTGGGGTTCCACTGGCCGTCCAGGAGCGTGCAAATGCCGAATATGAGCACGCGCCTCTCGTTCCGGACCGCCCTACGGGAGCGCCCGGCTTTCGTGGCCGGGCGCTTGACGTATTGGGCCGCTCTTGCGAGCTATCTCAGCCTGTTGCGGGCTGCGGTGGGCTCAAGATCTGTCGCGCGCCTCCGGGGCGCTCGCGCCTTGCTCAGTTGCCGGCAACCGCAGCGGCTCCAAGTCCTCTGGCCGCATGACTTCCAGCACCACGACCGGACCGGTGACCTCGCCGCCTCCCCACGCGGCTTGCCGCTGCCCACCGAGCAGCAGGAAGCCCGCGCCCGCCAGTGAGTCGACCTCAGCAGTCATTGACCGCTTCGCCTCCCGCACGGACCGAAGCCCTTGCAGTTCGACGTCGGTCGAGATGTCGCACCAGTCGGTGATGGTCTGTAATGCCGAGTCGATGAGGTCTTCCTCTTCCTCGGAGAGACCCTCGGGCATCCCGAACTGCCAGCCGAACGCACGGTTGATCAGTGGCCATAGATCATTGCCGGACCGCATGACCGTGACGAGGGTCGGTCCATTGTCGGACGTGGGCCCGTGCAGCCGCGACTTCACCCACAGCTCGTGCCGTCGCTTCATAGTCCGCAAGCTCGCCACGGTGTGCCGGCTCGGCTGAGCGTCAACTTCTGAGTGGTCATTGGCGCACAGCAGGATCAAGTTGTCGTAGCCGTCGCGGGCCTTCGGGTCCAGCGGCTCGTACCGGGCGCCGCCAGGCGACCTCGCGATGATGTGCGCCTCCTCGCCGACCATCGCGCCGGGAAGCCCACCCTCGTCAGAGCGAACAAGCTCGGCGCGGCACTTCGCGCAGCGGTTACCCGACCTGCCCCACAGCCGCTTGCGTGTCTCCGCCTTGATGGCCATACGTGGCATCGTTCCATCTGACGCCGACGCCGGGCGCCGATCGGACATCCTCGGTAAGCGGGGTCGATGACTCGTCAGCATCAGGTCTCGTTGCCGCGGATCTTCGACGCCGATGGTGGGCGCCGACCGTCGATAGCGATG
This sequence comes from Microbacterium sp., assembly GCA_003476465.1. GTDB lineage: Bacteria > Actinomycetota > Actinomycetes > Actinomycetales > Microbacteriaceae > Microbacterium. The sequence goes on from DMUE01000057.1 coordinate 3,911, forward strand.
TAGTGGAGATCTTTGCCGGTCCGTTTGGCGGCATCGCGCACTGCAGCCGGGAGCCGGTTAAGCCGGGCGACGATGGTCTTGCTGTCGCGATAGCGGATGGCAGCGAACCAGCCTTCGTCGGTGGCGTCGGAGGCAAGGTAGCTCGGCAGCTGGTCATCGAGCCCGTTCCAAAACGTTCCGCTGTGGTCCTTCTTGACCTCGATCAGCAGACGGAAGTTGCTTCCGGCGGACACCTTGAAGTCGACCGGGCCGCGGCCGAGCTCGACCTCACGGTCGACCTCGACGCCGTGCATGCGCAAGTATTCGCGTGCCATGCCCATGAACAGCAGCTGGGCCGCATCCTCATGCTTTTCCGAGGTGGGTTATCCATTTCACTGCCAGGACCGTTGTGTCCAAGGGATTCCGTCACTCGAGGTCCGTGGTCGTCCGCCAGGGGCGGTCCTCCGGCGGCAACGCGAGCGATCCCGGGCGGGAACGGGCACCGAGGACGCCGGTCGGCGTGACCGCCTTGGGTTGCGGGTTGGCCACCATCTGCCGGTAGGTAAGCGGGTCGGCGTGGACGGCGTTCTGCAGCAGTCGGTAGAACAGCAGGCCGCGGGCGCGGGCATGGCGGCGGTTGAAGCGGAAGCAGAACTCCTCCAGGTAGGCCCGCAGATGCTCGGGCTCGACCCGACCTTGATGAGTGCCCATCAGCCAGCGCTTGCACAGTGACGCGACGCGGTGCACGGCCGGAAGCAGTTCGTGGGCCTGAGATCCGGAGCCGGCGATCGCATGTGGCTCGTGCTCAAACCACTCCTGGCATGCGTTCGGGTAGCCAGACCAGCCGTCGCTCACGACGGTAGCGCCCGGCTCGACTGTGGCCAGCAGGAACTCCCGCAGGCTCGAAGCTGAGGCGTCGGTGATGACCTTCATCCGGGCTCGGCCGTACCCCTTCGGCTCAAGCAGTTCCACGGCGATGACCACCAGCGTCTTACCCAGGGCGCCGCGCCCACGTGGTCCGGGCTGCTCACCGCCCAGCAACGTCTCGTCGACCTCGACCCGCCCAGACAGCAGTTCGCGGCCGGGACGGACCATCGCAGTGCGGTACCTGTGCAGCATCGCCCACGCCGTCTGGTAAGAACCCAGCCCGAGCAGCTTCTGCATCGTCAGGGCGGACACTCCACCGGGGTCGGCGGTCATGTACCAGCCGGCCGCGAACCACACCGTCAGCGGCGTGCGGGTGTCCTGGAAGATCGTCCCCGCGGTGCGGGAGACCCGCTTGGTGCATGCGCCACACCGCCACACCCGGCCGGACACGACGGCCGCCGACGCCGCCGTGTGACCACAGGCGGGACAGACCGGGCCGGCCGGCCAGCGCAGCCAGTCCAGGTAGTCCATGCACGCCTCGTCGTCCGGGAACCACGCCCGCACTTCGGCGAACGACCCCGGGTACTGCAGGCCACGCGACGGCATAGATGGACCCTACGTGCTGGCAGTGAAATGGATAACCCACTTTCCGAGTTGTCGGAGTTCCACAGCAGCTTCCAACCGCCGCCGTTCTCGATGAACGACTTGAAGTGGCCCAGCACCCGCCCGATCAGTGCGGACAGCTCGGCCTGGTTTGTCGGATGAGCCGGCACATCGAGCGGGTGAGCTTGGGCGTAGGCGACGGTTGCGGCGTCGTAGTTCACGACTCCCCGGGGGTCGTCGGCGAAGTCGTAGCCCTTCAGGTCCGTTCGGGTGACCTGGCTGCGTGCCCACTGCCGCACCTGGGAGGGGTTCTGGCGGGCGAGGGCGACGATGTCGCTCTTGCGGATGGTCTGGCCGACCTTGACGTTGAGGTAGTCACGAACCTCGGCGTTGACGTCGGACTGGAACCAGTCCTCAGCGTTCAGCGTGGGCAGGTCACGCAGCAGCCTCCGCGGGACCAGCAAGATCGGCTCGCCCGTCGCAGGATTCGTCGGAAGGTCTGAGACATCCTCGGACCATCGTGCCGCCCCAAGATCCACGGCCGCATTCCGAACCCGGTGCTGGTCCAACATGATGCTGTGGCGTCGAGCAACCGTCTGCGTGTACTTGATGAACCGCGCCTTCAGCACGTTCAGGGCTGCGTCCGAGATCCGGTCGGCCCCGAAACCTTGGTTGAGGATGCCGATCTCCTCGATGTGCTCAGGCTCGGCGAGGCCGGCGGCCACCGCGACGGCAATTCCATCGGCGATGGTTCGTGCCTGGATGCTTCCTCCGCCGGAACCATGCGTGGACGCTGCGGTGTAGCCGAGCCCGAACTCGTACGGCTCGGGAAAGGTCAGGAGCCGGTAGGCGGACTTCGCCGACATCGACGTCTTGCCGTTGGCTTTCGCGACGAGCCGGTAGCAGTGCTGAAAGTGCTGCACGAGCTCCTCGTGGGCCTTGATCCACGAAGCGCCGCCCTTACCGTAAGGAGCAAGAAGGGGTCGAGGAACAGCTTGGTATCGACCTGTCGCCTGCCATGAGCATGG
>DMUE01000061.1:0-252 GCA_003476465.1 Microbacterium sp.
CGAAGAACTCGGTGTCGTCGTCGAGGAACGCCTACGCCGGGGAGAAGACCCCTGGGCGTTCATGGAAGAGCTGCCGACGGTCGACGAACTGGTCGTGCACATGCTCCGTGCCGATGCCATCGTCGCCGACAGCGGGCGGACGCCCTCGCACATGCGCCATTATCGGATCCTCCGCCAGATCGCGCTCGAACACCCCGCCCTGACCAACACGGTCTGGCAGATGCTCGACGAAAAGCGCTAGTTCACGGCGGC
>DMUE01000061.1:320-5695 GCA_003476465.1 Microbacterium sp.
AGGTCTAGGGGGCGACGAGACGAAGATCGACGTCCGCGCCCGGAGCCCACACAAGGCGGTCGTAAGGACCCTGTGCCGCCGTGTGCCCGTGCTGCAGAACCAGCACATCAGCCCCCAGCGCACCCGCGACATCCGGGTCGTTCGAGACGATCATCGCTGCCATGGAGAATTCGCCTGCCCGACGCCGCAGCGCGGACAGCACCGCCGTCCGTGCACCGGCATCGAGGTTGGCGAGGGGTTGGTCTGCAATCAGCACGCGCGGCTGGAGGACGAGCGCACGGGCGAGCCCGACACGTTGTCGCATTCCGGCGCTCAGTTCGTACGGATACTGCGTCGCAACCTTCAGCGGCAGGTGCAATTCGTCCAGCAACGCGGCCACGAGCAGCGACAGCGTGCGCTCCCCCACGGTGCGATCACGGCTCGTGATCGGCTCGGTGATCAACTCTCCCGCCGTCAGGCGCGCCGGAAGATCAGCGCCCGCCCGCTGCGGCAAGAAGCCGGTGAAGTACATGAGAGAGCGTCGTGCGCGGCCCGGATGTCGGATAGAGACTCCGTCGACGAACGCTTGGCCACCCACGACGGACAGGTCAGCAGTCGCCCGACCCGCGAGAGCCGCCGCGAGGCTCGACTTTCCCCCACCCGTCGGCCCCATCACCACGAGCGCGTCACCGGGAGAGACACCGAACGACACTCCGTCCACCGCGCGTCCCCCGCTCGGGCGGGAACCGGATGCGTGCGCCAACGACAGATCCTCCGCAAGAATCGCGAACGGTGTATCTCGACGCCGGGCCATACATTCATAATGCCCCGCGGTGGCTCCGACGGGGGAATCAGTCGTCGGAGAGCAGCGCGTGTCGCTGAGCGTCAAGGTCTCGCAGACGCATCCGTAGCGTCCGCCCCTCATCCGATGCCGCGGGCACGCGCTGCACCGCCCCGAGCAGTTCGGCCTTCTCGCGGTCGATGGCGCGGGCCAGCATCCTTCTGGCCAGGGAGAGCGCGGATGCCTGGGCTCCCNNATCGTGTGGCCGTACTGCAGAAACGCCATCACGGCGTCGCGTTCGAGCAGCACCTCGGGGGTCGGTGGCAGCGTCGCCAGGGTGACCGTCGCTGGCGACGGGAGCGCGCCTCCCCCAGGACCCGGTGCGCCGTTTGCGCGGGCCGCCTCCCGTGCCGGGCCCCGCGCCGCACGCTCGAGGGCCGAACGCACCTCACCGATGTCCATCCCGAGCCGGCGCGCGAGCACCCGCGTGTAGCCGGGCCTCAACGAGGGATCCCGGATGTCCGCGACGATCGGTGCCGCGGCCCTCAGAGCGCCGATACGGCCCTCCACGCTCGCCAGGTCGTAGTCGGCGATGCGTCGGTCGATGACGAACTCGTACATCGGCTGCTTGTGCTCGAGCAGCGCACGCACCGCCGCATCGCCCCGGTTCAGGCGCAGGTCGCACGGGTCGAGACCCTCGGGGGCGACCGCGACGTAGGTCTGCGCCGAGAAGCGCTTCTCTTCGGCGAAGGCGCGCAGCGCCGCCTTCTGGCCCGCGGCATCCGGATCGAACGTGAAGATGACCTCGCCCGAAGCCGTGTCGTCGCCCATGACGCGACGGAGGACGGTGATGTGATCGCTGCCGAAGGCCGTGCCGCACGTGGCGACCGCCGTCGTGATTCCGGCGAGGTGGCACGCCATGACATCCGTGTACCCCTCGACCACGACCACCCGGTCGGCCCGCGAGATGTCACGCTTGGCGAGATCGAGACCGTAGAGCACCTGAGACTTGTGGTAGATCGGGGTCTCGGGCGTGTTCAGGTACTTCGGGCCCTTGTCATCGTCGTACAAGTGCCGTGCCCCGAAGCCGATCGTCTGTCCCGTCACGTCGCGAATGGGCCAGACCAGCCGGCCACGGAAGCGGTCGTAGACGCCGCGCTGTCCCTGCGACAGGAGACCGGCCGTGGTGAGCTCCTCGCGCGAGAAGCCCTCGGCCGTCAGCGTGTTGAGCGCCGTGTGCCAACCGCGCGGAGCGTACCCCACCCCGAAGTGCGCGGCTGCGCCCGCATCGAAACCCCGCTCCCCGAGAAAGCGGCGCGCGGCCTCGGCCTCGGGGGTGGAGAGTTGGCTCTGGAACCACGCCGCCGCCGCCTGGTTCGCCGCGTACAGTCGGGCCCGGCCACTCGTCTCGGAGGCGGGAGCGCCGCCCTCCTCGTAGTGCAGCGTGAATCCGATGCGCGCGGCGAGCCGCTCGACCGCGTCCGTGAACGTGACGTGATCCATTTTGCGCAGGAATGTGTAGACGTCGCCCGATTCGCCGCATCCGAAGCAGTGATAGAAACCGACCCCCGGCCGGACGTGAAAGCTCGGGCTGCGCTCATCGTGAAAGGGGCACAGGCCCTTCATCGAGCCGACTCCGGCGGACTTCAGGGCGACGCGCTCACCGATAACGTCGGCGATGTTCGTGCGCGCCTTGACCTCGTCGATGTCGGCCGCGGCGATGCGCCCCGCCATCAGTTTCGCTCCGACCAGGGCCGTGACCCCGGCGTCCAAATCCCGAGCGCACCGGCATCCACCTCTCCGAGCAACCGCTCGTGCCACGACAGCGCGTCCTGGTCGGTCAGGCTCGCCACCTGGTCGACGACCACACGGCGACGCGCCTCGTCCGAATCGGCCGAGACGAAGTCACCCCGCAGGGCAGGCGTCAGCTGAGCGGGACCGGCCTCCCAGAGGGCGCTCGCGAGGCGCTTGAGCATGCGCCGCTGCTCCCGGTAGAGGGTCTTGCGCCCGTCGATCGACACGACGAAAGCGCCCACCATGCCTTTGAGCGCAGCGACCTCGGCCTCGACGACGCGCGGCACGACCACCTGCGCACCGTATCGCGCCAGGGACCGCGCCGGATAGGCCTCGCGCGTCGCAGTCGTCGCCGCGCGCGCGAAGCGCCCGATGAGATCGCTCGTGAGATTCTTCAAACGGGCCAGAGCTGCGCGAGAACCGTCGAACGACGAGATCCACTCAGGCATCTGAGTCAGCCGGTAGAGCGCGTCGTCAAGCTCATCCCGGGCGAAGTCGAAACCGACCCACGTCTGCAAGGCCGTGACGAGTTCCCGGTGTTCGGACGGGTCGGAGAGCCGCCGCGGATCGAGGTATCCGTTCGTCATCGCGTCCTCGAAGTCGTGCACGGAATACGCGATGTCATCGGCCAGGTCCATCACCTCAGCCTCGATGCAGCGCACGCGACCGGGTGCACCCTGGCGCATCCAGCGGAAGACCGGCTCGTCGTCGGCGTACACACCGTACTTCAGGCGCCCTCCCGCGTCGGGCAACGGGTGTTCCGAGGTCCAGGGGTACTTGCACGTCGCGTCCAGGCTCGCCCGCGTGAAGTTGAGGCCGGCGCTCCGGCCCGCCGCATCGATCACTTTCGGCTCGAGCCGCGTGATGATCCGGAGCGTCTGGGCGTTGCCCTCGAACCCGCCGATGTCTTCGGCCCAGTCGTTGAGCGCACGCTCGCCGTTGTGTCCGAACGGCGGATGCCCGAGGTCGTGGCTGAGGCACGCCGCGTCCACCACGTCGGGGGCGAGTTCAAGCCAGGTGGCCAGTTCGCGCCCCACCTGCGCGACCTCGAGGGAGTGGGTCAGCCGGTTGCGGGCGAAGTCTGCGGGGCTTGCGGGGCTCAGCACCTGCGTCTTCGCGGCGAGCCGCCGCAGCGCGGCGGAGTGCAGCACCCGGGCTCGGTCGCGGGCGAAATCATCACGCTTCGAGCGGTGGTCTTCGGCGTGAAAGCGTTCGATGGCGTGTTCGTCGTAGCCGTCCGGCCGCCCGGGCGCTGACGCCGGCCGCACGTCAGCCACCACTGTGGTGCAGCTCCGCCGCCGCGATCTCGCGGCTCTCCGCCCCGTCGAGGTCACGACTCTCGAGCCAACGATCGGGAAGGGCGGGGCGCTTCGGTGTGCCGGCACGCCCGCGCTGCCCCTCTGCCGCCGTGCCGGGGTACGGGGCGTCACGCGGAAGCTCCGCGAGCAACTCGTCGAATTCCGCCAGAGTCGACGCGGTTGCGAGGCGAGCACGCGTCTCGCCGCCGACCGGATACCCCTTGAAGTACCAAGCGACGTGCTTGCGGATGTCGCGGCATCCGCGTCCCTCGTCCTCGAAGAACTCCACCAGCAACTCGGCGTGTCGACGGAACGCGCGGGCCACGAATGCGAGGTCGGGGTCCACCGCCGGGGCATTCGCGCCGAAAGCGGTGGCGAGTTCGCCGAACAGCCACGGGCGTCCGAGGCATCCGCGTCCCACGACCACCCCGTCGCATCCGGTCTCGGACATCATGCGCACGGCATCGTCGGCCGACCAGATGTCGCCGTTGCCCAGGACCGGCACACTGGTCACCCGCTCTTTGAGACGCGAGATCGCAGACCAGTCCGCCTGACCCGAGTAGAACTGTGCGGCCGTGCGGGCGTGCAGGGCGACCGCGGACACACCAGCCCCCTCGGCGATGCGGCCAGCCTCGAGATAGGTCAGGTGGTCATCGTCGATGCCCGTGCGCATCTTCACGGTGAGAGGAACGTCACCGGCGGCTGCCACCGCCCCCTCGACGATGTCGCGGAACAGACCGAGCTTCCAGGGCAGTGCCGCCCCGCCGCCCTTCTTCGTCACCTTCGGCACGGGACATCCGAAGTTCAGGTCGACGTGATCGGCGTGGCCCTCGGAGACGAGGATGCGCACAGCCTCGGCAACCGTCGCGGGATCCACGCCATAGAGCTGAACCGAGCGCGGCGTTTCGGACTCGTGATGGCGAATGAGGCGCATCGTGGTGACGTTCCGCTCGACCAGCGCGCGCGACGTGATCATCTCGCTGACGTAGAGCCCGGCCCCGTACTCGCGGCAGAGCCGTCGGAAGGCCGTGTTGGTGATCCCTGCCATCGGTGCCAGGACGACGGGAACGTCGAGCGCGAGCGGCCCGATCTGCAGCGTCGGCCTGGGTGCGATCGGCGCGAGAGCAGAGAGGTCGGACATCTTCCCATTCTCCCAGACGGAATCGGCGCCCGAACCCGGTGCGCGGTCGTATCGTTAACAACATGACGAACGAAACCGCTGTGGACATCCGCGACATCCCCTTCCGCACCGCGGATGGAGGCTCGGCATCGCTCTCGGACTACGGAGACAAGGTGATCCTGATCGTCAACGTGGCCTCCAAGTGCGGGCTCGCACCCCAGTACGAACAGCTCGAAGACCTCCAGCGCACCTATGGCGAGCAGGGGTTCACCGTGCTCGGCTTTCCCTGCAACCAGTTCATGGGCCAGGAGCCGGGGTCGATGGAGGAGATCCTCGACTACTGCGCGGTGAACTGGGGCGTCACGTTCCCGATCTTCGACAAGGTCAAGGTCAACGGCGGCGG
>DMUE01000091.1:0-1850 GCA_003476465.1 Microbacterium sp.
GAGTCGGCATCGGTGAGGTCCGCCCCGATCACGAGCGCCCTGACCCCGAGTTCGCGCACCTGGGCCGCCAACTTCTCGGCCCGTGGGGCCTTATTGCGGAAGTTGATGACGACATCCGCGCCAGCCGCGGCGAGGTAGCGGACGGTATCGGCACCGATACCGCGGGACGAGCCCGTCACGAGGGCCCGCTTCCCTGCGAGCGAACCGGGCGCGAGAGGCTCTGTCATGCGTACTCCTGGGGTGGATGGATCAGACCAGTCGACCCTACCAAGCAGGCTGATTTTCCCGCCGGTCCAGGGGTGGCGCGTGCTAGGTTCGACAAGGAGGAGGCACGCCGTGGAACTCATCCAGAGCATCGAGCAGTTCGCTTGGATCGGGTGGATAGTTCTGATCCTGGTCCTCGTCACAATCGAGACGCTCACCCTGGAGATGACCTTCTTGATGCTCGGTCTCGGCGGCGTCGCGGGGCTCGTCTCCGGCCTCGCCGGCGCTCCGCTGTGGCTGCAGGTCATCGTCGCCGCCGGCGTGGCGGCTCTGCTGCTCCTCGTCCTGCGTCCGCCGCTCCTCCGCAGGCTGCGACAGGGTGAGGATCCGGCTCCGACCGGTATCGATGCCCTGAGGGGTATGCGGGGTATCGTCGTGGCCACGACCGGGCCGGTCGGTGGGCAGGTACGGCTTGCCAACGGTGACATCTGGACCGCGCGGACGGCGGCAGCGGTCGAACTCGACCCCGGTGTCGGAGTGATCGTGACGCAGGTCGACGGCGCCACGGCCGTCGTCCAACAGATCGCCGAACAGATCGTCGAGCCCATTCCCCAGATCCAGGAGGACCCGCCCGCATGATCGAGCAAATCATTCCCGCGGCTATCGGGTGGACACTGGCGGTCGTCGCCTTCCTCTTCGTCGTGGTCGTCATCGTGCGGTCGATCCGTATAATCCCGCAGGCGAACGCGGGTGTCGTGGAGCGTCTGGGCCGGTACCACCGCACCCTGATGCCCGGCCTGAACCTCCTGGTGCCGTTCATCGATCGGGTCCGCCCGCTCATCGACCTGCGCGAACAAGTCGTGTCGTTCCCGCCGCAGCCGGTGATAACCGAAGACAACCTCGTCGTCTCGATCGATACCGTCATCTATTTTCAGGTGACCGACCCGCGAGCCGCGACGTATGAGATCAATAACTACCTGGGTGCGGTGGAGCAGCTGACGACGACGACACTCCGCAACGTCGTCGGTGGCCTCAACCTCGAAGAAGCTTTGACGAGCCGCGACGAGATCAACGGTCAACTCCGTATCGTTCTCGATGAGGCGACCGGCAAGTGGGGTATCCGCGTCGGCCGCGTCGAACTCAAAGCCATCGACCCGCCGGCGTCCATCCAGGATTCCATGGAGAAGCAGATGCGCGCGGAGCGAGACCGTCGAGCGCTCATCCTGACGGCGGAGGGAACCAAGCAGTCGGCGATCCTCACCGCGGAGGGCGCGCGCCAAGCGGAGATCCTCCGGGCGGAGGGCGACAAGGCGGCGGCCGTATTGCGCGCGCAGGGTGAGGCTGAGGCGATCCAGGCGGTGTTCCATGCGATCCACGTGGGCAACGCCGACGAGAAGCTGCTGGCTTACCAGTACCTGCAGACGCTCCCGAAGATCAGCGAGGGCGAGTCGAACACGCTCTGGATCATTCCGAGCGAGTTCACCGCTGCTCTCAGCGGCGTCAGGAACGCGTTCGGCATGCGACCGCCGGACACGACCCGCGCATCGACCGGAGCCGGACCCACTCCCCCGCTCCCCTGATCCTGCGCGCACCGGTGCTCCTCCCATGACCCATCGATGGTTCTCCCTCGGCTTCGGCACGCCCCG
>DMUE01000091.1:1858-2864 GCA_003476465.1 Microbacterium sp.
CTCGCAACAGTGCAGCAGGCACTCGACGCTTTCCCCCAATTGCGGTTCAACCTCGACGTCAAAGCGAACTGCGCTGCTGTGCCCGTGGGCCGTGCGGTTGCCCGTCACGCTGATCGTGTGCTGCTCACGAGCTTCTCCGACACGCGCCGGCTGGTCGCCCTCGATGCGGCGCGCTCACGCAGTGCGGCGGTGCAGCCAGCGACATCCGGCGGCACATCAACGGTCGCCCGTCCGGTCACTCTGTACGTTGACTGAGAATGCGCGCTGAGCGCGCGCTGTTTGGATGAACCACCCAGGTCATAGCGTTATACCGGGACGAGGAGACATCCGCCGCTCCGTCACACCTATGCCGAGGAGACCACACGATGGCAGATCGCAGCCTACGGGGCATGCGTCTCGGCGCCCAGAGCCTACAGAGCGAAGAGGGCGTCGTATTCATGGAGCGCACCGAGTACACCTACGCGTGTACCGTGTGCGCACGAGAGACCAAGCTGGTGTTCGCGGCAGATGCCGAGGCCCCCGAGGCCTGGGAATGCCGTACTTGCGGCGCCGAGGCCGCCCTGGTCGTCGACAACGCGGCCGTGACGATCGATCACAGCGCTGACAAGATCGCGCGCACGCACTGGGACATGCTGCTGGAGCGCCGCTCACGCGCCGAACTCGAAGCGGTACTGGAAGAGCGTCTCGCCTACCTCCGTGCCCGTCGCGGCGCCGGCCAGAATCCCGACAGCATGCTGCTCGGGGCCTGAGCCCAGAAGACACACGGAAGGGCCGGCTGCCGAGGCAGCCGGCCCTTCCGTGTCACTGTCAGATTTGGATCATCGCATCATAGCGGTCTGCGGTCCGGCCGAACGAACCGCTGCCGACACAGTCACGCCTCGTGCGCGATGGTAGCCGCCTTCCCGCCCGGCGCTCAGGACAGTGACCTCGACGACCTCCCCGATCCCCAGCAGCCCGGCACGGCGCACAGCATCACGCGCGTCGGTCCCCGCGGCGACCTCGGCGA
>DMUE01000066.1 GCA_003476465.1 Microbacterium sp.
GTGGCTCGACGTCCGCCATCCCGATGACGCGGTCACGGCGCGGATCGTCCACGAGATCTCCGAGGCGGCGTCGGCGGCAGCGCTGCTCGAGGGCTGCGAGGTCGCCGTCGTGCAGGAGTCGCTGAGCGGGTCGGTCGACTTCGATCCCGTCCTGCGTGACCGACTGTGCGCGGACCTGCCCGGGGTGCCGATCCTGCCGACCGGTGCCGGTCACGACGCCGGTGTCTTGGCCGCGCACGTGCCCACCGCGATGCTCTTCGTCCGCAATCCCTCGGGGGTCTCGCACTCGCCGGCCGAGCACGTCGAGGACGCCGACGCCGAGCGCGGCGCCGAGGCGCTGGCCGACGTCCTGGCCGACCTGCTCGCCGCGGACTGATCCGGTCGACCCCGGCCGACCGACCACCCTCACGACAGAAGGACAACCCCCATGACCGAGACGGTGCAGTACCTCATCATCGGCGGCGGCCTCGAGGGCCTGTCGATCGCCTGGAACCTCACCGAGCGCGGCGAGACCGACGTGCTCGTCGTCGACAAGGACACCCTCTGTTCCGGCATGACCGGCAAGTCCAGCGGCATCGTGCGATGCCACTACGGCTCGCCGACGATGGCGGCCCTGAGCTGGCACAGCATCCCGGTGTTCGAGAACGCGACCGAGTTGCTCGGCGACGACCTCGGATTCCACCAGTGCGGCTACGCCGTGATCGTCGGCGAGGAGAACGTGGCCCCGCTGCGGGCGAACGTGGCGATGCAGCAGAGCCTGGGTATCGAGACGGAACTCATCGCCCCGGACCGCATGGCGGAACTGTGGCCGGGGCTCAACGTCGAGGACGTCACAGCCGCAGCGTGGGAACCCCGGGGCGGGAGGGGTGAGGCGTACATGACGGGCATGGCGTTCGCGGCCGCCGCCCGGGCCCGCGGGGTGCGGGTACGCCAGAGCACCCGCGTGGTCTCGCTGCTCCGCGGTTGCGGGGACCGGGTCGTGGGCGCGGAGTTCGCCGACGGCTCGGAGGTCCACGCCGAGCACGTGATCCTCGCGACCGGCGTGTGGGCACCGCAGCTCGGCGCCACGGTCGGACTCGACATCCCGGTCCGCGCGCAGCGCGCCCAGCTCGTCATGGTGGATCAGGGTGAACCCCTCGGGCAGGTCCCCACCCTGTCCGACCTGGTGGGTCTGCAGTATCTGTGCCGTGAACCCAACGGGGAGATCCTGGCCGGCAATTCGGATCACGCCGAGCCGCAGTACATCGACCCGGACGCCTACGCCAACAGGGCCGACATCTCGACGGTGGAGAAGGTCGTCGAGCGGCTCATGCACCGCCTGCCGGACATGCCCGATCCGTCGATCACCGGTAGCTACGTGGGGGCGTATGACACGACGCCGGACTACAACCCGATCATCGGCCCGTCGCCGATCGAGGGGCTGTTCCTCGCCGTGGGGTTCTCCGGCCACGGGTTCAAGATGGCGCCCGCGGTCGGTCGACTGGTCGCGGAGTTGCTCACGGAGGGGACGACGACGATGTCGGGCGTGGACCCGACGGACTGCCGGTTCTCCCGGTTCACGGAAGGGCATCTCACGACGAGCCTCAACCCCTACGTGGGCGCCGGCGAGATGCGCTGACGCGGCGGGCCGGGCACGCCCCCGGCCGGCGGGCCGTGTGGGCGGCGGGTTTCACGTGGAACCGGGCGGGGGGACCGTGCCGGGAGCCGCGGAGAAACGGCGACCGGATGATCAGTGGCTTGTTATGGTCACTGGTGTCGGCACGTCCGGGGCCGGAACGATCGGCTCGGCCGTGTCGAACCCCTCGTCCGGGCGAGTGCTCCGCGCAGCCCGGTCGCGCACTCGGATGGGCGACCCCCGCCGATCCACGACGAAAGGACACCCCATGGGTAGCATCTCTCAGGGCCTCGACCTACTCCAGCTCGGTTCCACCGCGTTCACCACCGGCTCCGACGCGGTGGACGGGGGCACCACGCTCCTCGGAACGATCATCGGCGCCTTCGGCACCATCATCGATGGCGCGGCGGGTCTCATCGGTTCGGCTGACCTGGCCTGACCTCGGGCACACACTCGAGCCGGTCCCGTCGGGGCCGGCTCGAGTCGTGTCGAGGCCGTTTCCCGCGACCGCCGATCACTGCTTCTTCAGCGCATCCGTGCACCGCAGACGGAGCTCTTCCAGCTCGCGCCCGTGCTCCTCCGCACGCTCGACCAGCTTCTCCAGCGTGGGCCGGGGCAGCCGGGGATCGTCGATGTCGAGCAGCGCCTTGAAACCGAGCTTCTTTCCCGTCACGGCGAGGGTCAGTGCCTCGAGCTCGACCAGATCGCTGAGAGGGGAGCGCTCGGCGGCGCGCCGGTTGGGCTTGAGCTGGCCGAACTTCTCGGCGGCCTTGGCGGGCAGGTCCTTGAGCATCGAGGGCGACGTCCCGGCGAGGGTCATGAGCTCCTCGAGGCTCCTGAGGTCGTCCACCGTCTCGTCGGCGATGCGGGAGACGACCCTCTTGGTCTTTGGATCCTCGTGGCTCTCCGCCACGCGGCGCAGCAGGTCGATCCCCGCGGCGGCACCAGCGTGGTGGTCCTGCATGTACGTGTGCAACATCTCGGTGGCCATGGGTCAACGGTACGAGCGGGAGCCGCCGCGGCAACCGGACGAGCCCCGCGCCGCCGCCTCAGCGCGCGAGGAGTCCCTTCGCGATGTGGGTCACCTGGATCTCGTTGCTGCCCGCGTAGATCATGAGCGACTTGGCGTCGCGGGCGAGCTGCTCGACGCGGTACTCGGCCATGTATCCGTTGCCGCCGAACAACTGCACGGCCTCCATCGCCACGTCCGTGGCGGCCTCCGAGGAGTACAGCTTCATCGCCGACGCC
>DMUE01000095.1:0-1723 GCA_003476465.1 Microbacterium sp.
CTACAGCTTGCGCAGGAACACGCGGTCGACCGCGTGGTCGGGGCCCTTCTGCAGGATCAGCGTCGCCCGGCGGCGCGTGGGCATGACGTTCTCGACGAGGTTCGGCATGTTGATCTCCGCCCAGAACTTCTCGGCCGTCTCGGCCGCCTCTTCGTCCCTGAGGTGGGCGAAGACGTTGAAGTACGAGTTCGGGTTCGCGAACGCACCCCGGCGCAGCGCGAGGAACCGCTCGACGAACCACCGCGCGATGTGCTCGGGATCGGCGTCCACATAAACGGCGAAGTCGAACAGTTCGCTGACGGCGACGTCGTTCGGCGTCGCCGGCGGCTGGAGCACATTNNAGGAATCCGTCCGTCGTCACCAGCTCCACGCGGGGCGTGCCGGGCCACCGGCTCATCAGTTCGCGCAGCAGGCGGGCGATCGTCGACTTGCCCACCGCGACCGAACCGGCAACCGCGACGACGAAGGGAGTCGTCGTGTCGGGTTCGCCGAGGAATCTGCTCGTCTCGGCACCCAGGCGCTTCGTGGCGTCCGCGTAGAGGCTGAGCAGGCGGCTGAGGGGCAGGTAGACCTCACGAACCTCGTTGACGTCGAGTCGGTCGCCGAGCCCGCGCAACTGCACGATCTCTGTCTCCGAGAGCGGCTGCGCCATGCCCGCGGCCGCGCGGGCCCATTCGGCGCGCTCGATCTCTCGGTACGGAGTCGGCGACGACACGGTCGCGGTCTTGTCGGCGGGCACGGGGTCATGGTACCGCGCGGTACGCCGCCGAGCCCGCGATACGCTTCACCGGTGCGCCTGGGAGTCCTCGACATCGGCTCGAACACCGTCCACCTGCTCGTCGCCGATGCGCGACCCGGGGGGCGCCCTCTGGGCACGACCAGTCGCCGCACGGTCCTTCGTCTGATGCGCTACCTCGCGCCGGACGGATCGATCACCGAAGACGGCGTCCGGGCTCTCGAGGCCGCCGTGTCGGAGGCGCGCGCCCATGCCGCGGCCGAGGCTGTCGACGAGCTGCTCGCCACCGCGACGTCCGCTGTGCGCGAGGCCACGAACGGCACCGAGGTCATCGCCCGTATCGAGGCGGCGCTCGGTCAGCCCCTGCAGGTCCTCGGCGGGGAGAGCGAGGCACAGTTCACCTTCCTCGCGGTGCGGAGGTGGTTCGGCTGGTCCGCCGGGCGCATCCTGCTCTTCGACATCGGCGGCGGCTCGCTCGAGCTGGCCTGCGGATCCGAAGAGCTGCCGCAGGTGGCGGCATCCGTGCCCCTGGGCGCCGGGCGCATGACGCTCGGGTTTCTGCCCGACGACCCGCCGGGTGAGGCAGCCATCGACCGCCTGCGCCAGCATGCCGGCGAGGTTCTCGCCCCCGTGGCCCGCGAGTTCTTGGCGCAACCGCGTGCCGATCACGTCGTGGGGTCGTCGAAGGCGATCCGGTCGCTCGCGAAACTCGTCGGGTACCCGAGGCCCGGCTGGTCGGGAATCGAGCGGATGGTGCTTCCCCGCGCCGCTCTGGCGTCGTGGATTCCTCGGCTCGCACGGCTGCCGGCGAGCGCTCGACAGGAACTGCCGGGCATCACGGCCGATCGCACGATGCAGATCGTCGCGGGCGCGGTCGTGCTCCACGAGGCCATGCGTGCCCTGCGGGTCGACGAACTCGAGGTGAGCCCCTGGGCCCTGCGTGAGGGCGTGCTGCTGAGGTACATCGAGTCGCTGACCTGGGGTTGA
>DMUE01000095.1:1770-2722 GCA_003476465.1 Microbacterium sp.
CCCCCGCAACGGCGGATGCGGCACGGGAGGCGGAAGACCGCAGAGCCGACGCGCGCAGCATGGTCACCATCGTCGCGATCCTCGGCAGCACGCTAACCCTCGCCGCCACCGGCCAGTCGCTGATCGTGCTCGGCCTGGGACGGGGCGATCTCGGCATCCCGGCCTCGCTCGGATGGGACGTCGTGCGACGGATCCTCATCAATTCGCTCACCGTGATCGCAGCAGTTCTGCTCGTCTCACAGATGCGGATCGAGGCACGGCGTCCCGTGAAAGCTGCCGGACTCGTCCTTCTGACGGCGTTCAGCGTGGCGGCCATGCGCGCCCTGCTGCAGATTTCGGCCGGCATCTACTCCCAGCGGGATATCGTCCCCGCTCTTTCCGATGGCGCGATCCTGGGCGTCATGGTCGGCCTGATCATCGCGTTCGCGGTGGTCGTCACGCGTGGCCAGCAGCGCGTCCGCCGGGCCGAACGCGCGGCCGCCGCGCCGGGCGTACGCAGCACCGCCGCCCTGGTGACGATGCTGCGCAACCAGAACCGCGCNNCTCTCGGGGAGCGGTTCATGCACCTCAACAAAGAAATCGAAGACCTGGCTCGCACATCCGAGGGTCTGCAGAAGCTGCAGCTGCAGGCGCTCGGGAAGGAGCTCTCCGAGTTCGTCGTCACGGGACTGAAGATGAACGCGGCCTTCGCTTACCCCGAGGCGCTCGAGCATGGCATCGTGCCCGCCGTGCGCGCCCTCATTTCGGCGCTGCCGCAACCGATCGTCGTTCGGTTGACGCTTCACGACCAGGAGGCGATCAACGACCTGGCCGGTTCCGGCATTCGGGGCATCAACCACCGAGCGGTGCTGCTCCAAGCCGTCGCCGAGGCCATCATGGGTGCGCTCGAGCACGGCCACGCACAACTCCTGGAGATTGCGATAGCGCCCCAGGCCGGCAACCTCCGCATCAC
>DMUE01000095.1:2766-3140 GCA_003476465.1 Microbacterium sp.
CCGAGGGCGGAATGCGCGTCGTGATCGTCTCCCCGCCGGCCCCACCGGATTCGCCTGACGACCGCTCGCGCCCGGGGCGTTCGAGACGTGCGGCCACCCGAAGCGGGCCGGCGCCCGCGCCGGAAGTCCAGCCCACCCGGCGAACGGACCAGAACCCGGCCTAGACATCACACCTAAAGGGCGAGGGCCCCGCGCACCACCTCGGCGAGCTCATCCGCGAGCCGATGCGCGGTGTTCTCGTCGGTGGCCTCGACCATGACGCGCACGAGCGGCTCGGTGCCGGAGGGACGTAGCAGCACCCGCCCGGTGTCGCCGAGAGCAGCGGATGCGTCGGCGACAGCGGCCAGCACGGTCGGGTCGGTCCCCGCCCGCGA
>DMUE01000064.1 GCA_003476465.1 Microbacterium sp.
TCGCTGACCGATCGCTGTTCGCTCCGCTGCACCTACTGCATGCCGGAGCAGGGCAACGAGTGGCTGGCACGGATGAGCATCCTCACGCTGGACGAGATCGAACGCGTCGCGCGTGTGGGGGCGGCCGCGGGAATCACCACCTTCCGTCTGACGGGGGGCGAGCCGCTGTTGCGGCCGGATGTCGTGGATGTCGTCCGCCGGCTGAGCGCGATCGAGGGGCCTTCGGGTCCGGTCGAGATCGCGATGACCACCAACGGCATCCGGCTCCCAGAGTTCTTGCCCGCCCTGATCGACGCGGGCCTGCACCGATTGAACATCAGCATCGACACCATCCGGCGCGACCGCTTTCGGGATTTGACGCGTCGCGACCGTCTCGATGACGTCCTGAGGGGAATCGCGGCCGCACAGGCGTCTGGACTGCGCCCCCTCAAGCTCAATGCCGTCGCGATGCGGGGGGTGAACGACGACGAGATCGTCGAGCTGACCGAGTTCGCGATCGCCCACGACGCCCAGCTGCGCTTCATCGAGCAGATGCCGCTCGACGCCGGGCACACCTGGGACCGCGCATCCATGGTGACCCGCGACGAGATCCTCGATGCGCTCGCCGCGCGCTGGGCGCTCGTGCCGATCCCCGGCCGCGGCGGCGCTCCCGCCGAGCGCTGGGCCCTCGAGGGAGGACCGCACACGGTGGGCGTCATCGCGTCGGTCACCGCGCCGTTCTGCGGCGACTGCGACCGCCTGCGGCTGACAGCCGACGGGCAGATCCGCAATTGCCTGTTCTCGACGACGGAATACGACCTGCTGCCGATCCTGCGGGCGGATGGCTCGAACGACGCGGCGCTCGATGACATGCTGCGCTCGAGCGTGCGCGGCAAGCTCCCCGGGCACGCGATCGACGACCCCTCTTTCCTGCAGCCGCTGCGCGGCATGAACGCGATCGGAGGCTGATCGGGTGGGACGGATCACGACACGGCGACCGGTGACGAAGATCACGCTCGGAGGTGAGCCGGTCAGGCGGTCGGACACGCTGGCCGTGGAGGAGCCGCTCGAGATCCGCGTGGGCGGCACCTCGCTCGCGATCACGATGCGGACCCCGGGACACGACGTCGAGCTCGCGGCGGGATTTCTCGTTTCGGAGGGGGTGATCTCGTCCGGAGAGCACTTCCGGGGCGCTATCCACTGCGGAGGTCCCGGCACGGGCGGGCCGCTGGCGGGCAACACCGAGAACACCTACAACGTGCTCGATGTCACCCTCGCCGCCGGTGTCGCCCCGCCCGACCCCGACCTCGCGCGCAACTTCTACACGACCAGCTCATGCGGGCTGTGCGGAAAGGCGTCGATCGAGGCCGTCGAAACGGTCTCCGTTTATGACGTCGCGGCGGATGCCGCTGAGATTTCGGCCCAGATGCTTGCCACCTTCCCCGACAAACTCCGCGCCCGGCAGGCCGTGTTCGACAAGACCGGCGGCCTGCACGCCGCCGCGTTGTTCGACGCGGTTGCGGGTGAACTCGTCGTGCTGCGCGAGGATGTCGGGCGCCACAACGCGGTCGACAAGGTCGTGGGCTGGGCGATCCTGAACGACCGGCTGCCCCTCACCGGCCACGTTCTGATGGTGTCGGGGCGTGCGAGCTTCGAACTCGTGCAGAAGGCGATCATGGCGGGGCTGCCGATCCTCTCGGCCGTGTCCGCACCGTCGTCGCTCGCGGCCGAGCTGGCGGAGGCCTCCGGTCTGACCCTCGTCGGATTCTTGCGCGGGTCGTCGATGAACCTCTACACGCGGCCGGACCGCATCCGGGTGCCCGAGATGAGCGAACTCAGCACGGCGTGATCAAGCGGTCGGTGCGACTGCGGGCGTGGACCTCTGAATCCCGACTCGCTCAGGTGGTCGACGATTGGGCTGTATCCGATGCGCCGCATGGTCATCGCTACGTTAGTCACGGCGTGTAACGCCGCCGCCGTGACCACGGCCTCGCTGAGTGGGCGCTGATCAGGCGCCGGTGGTGGGAGGGACCAACTCGGCGATCAGGGCCTCGACGCGCGCGCGGATGTCGTCGCGGATGGGGCGGACGGAATCGATCCCCTGACCGGCGGGGTCGTCCAGCTCCCAGTCCTCGTAACGCTTGCCGGGGAAGATCGGGCACGCGTCGCCGCAGCCCATCGTGATCACGACATCCGATTCGCGCACGGCCTCGACCGTGAGCACCTTCGGGGTGTTGTTCGCGATGTCGATGCCCTCTTCGGCCATGGCGTCGACCGCGACCGGGTTGATGCTGTCCTTCGGCGCGGAACCGGCCGAGAGAACCTCGATCGCGTCCCCGGCGAGTGCGCGCAGGTATCCGGCGGCCATCTGCGAGCGGCCCGCGTTATGGACGCACACGAACAGGACGGTGGGCTTGTCGGTCATCGGGACTCGCTTTCTCTCGTTGCCTAAAGCATAGAGCACTATCTATTGATTGGCTGCTCGTGTTGCTCGTCACGTCCGTTGATCTGGCTGCGGCGCTCGATCAACACCGTGTCGCGCCAGAGGCCTGCGCGCGGGCCCCGTTCCGACCGCGCGATGCGTTCACGGCGGCCGACCGCCCGGAACCCGGCACGTTCGTGCAGCGCGATGCTCGCCGCGTTCTCGGGAAAGACGCTGGACTGGATGCACCAGATGCCCGCGTCTTCGGCAGCGTCGATCAGCGCCGAGAGAAGCATCCGTCCCACGCCGCGCCCCCGTGCCTCGCGCGCAACGTAGACGGAATGCTCGACCACGCCACGGTA
>DMUE01000120.1 GCA_003476465.1 Microbacterium sp.
TCCTGCTCGATCCACCGTCGCACGGTGTCGTCACTGACCCCGAGCAGCCGGGCGGCCTCGGCGATCTTGTAGCTGCGCATCCGCTCATCATACTTCCGCAAACGCACCGAAAACCTGCCCAACCTTCCGCACCTGCGGATGTTCGCCCATCCGTTCCCCTGACCCGCCTGTCGAGAAGACGCAACACGCCGCCTCACGCGATGCGGAACCGCGTGTTGCGTCCGCTCGGGCCGCCCACGGCCGGGCGCGACACCGCCGCCCCGCTTCGCCGGCACCGGATTACCCTGGGCTCATGTCCCTTCCACCCCTGGTCGCGCCCGTCGCCGCCCTGAGCGAGAACGAACGCGCCCGCACCGCCCGGCACGCGAGCCTGGCAGGCCTCGGCGAACTCGGGCAACGCCGCCTGCGGGCCGCGCACATCGCTGTCATCGGTGCCGGGGGGCTCGGATCGCCCGTCCTGCTCGCGCTCGCGGCCGCCGGTGTCGGCACCCTCACCGTCATCGACGACGATGTGGTCGAGGCATCCAATCTGCAGCGCCAGGTGATCCATGCGCTCGCCGACGTGGGCGAGGCGAAGGTCGACAGTGCCGCACGCCGGATCGCAGGGCTCTCGCCCGAGACCGAGGTGCGCTCCCTCGGCACCCGACTCGACCACGCCAACGCGCAGGACCTCCTCGCGGACGCCGATCTCGTGATCGACGGCAGCGACACCTTCGACACCCGGGAAGCCGTGGCGGCGGCATGCGAGGAACTCGCCATCCCGCTCGTGTGGGGCACGGTGCAGGAGTTCGCCGCCCAGGTCACCGTGTTCTGGGGCGCCCCCCCGGAGGGCATCGCCCCCGTCCGCCTCGGCGATCTCTACCCGCCCGGAAGCGCCGGTTTCGTCCCGACCTGCGCAGACGTGGGCGTGCTCGGCGCGCTGTGCCTGCAGGTCGGCGGCGTGATGGCGATCGAGGCCATCAAGCTCGTCGCGGGCATCGGCGAACCGCTTCTCGGCCGCGTCCTCGTGATCGACGGCCTGCGCGCCCGGCAGCGCGAGGTGCCCCTGCGTCCTGCGGGTCTCCCGGCATCCGCCCCGTCCGCCTCATCCTCGGCGACCACGCCCGCCAGGCCGTCCCCTACCCCCGAGATATCGGCCACCGAGCTCGCGGGCGCCCTGACCGCCGGCACGGCTCCGACGATGATCGACGTGCGTGAGCAGCACGAACTCGCGAACGGCACGATCCCGGGCGCTCATCACCTTCCGTTGGGCGCGGTGCTCGCCGACCCGGCCGCCTTCGCCCAATCGATCGGGGGTCCCGTCGTCGTGATCTGCCAAGCCGGGGGGCGGGCGACCCGAGCCGCTCGATCACTCACCTCCGTCGGAGTGGAGGCGATCGTGTTGACGGGCGGCCTGGATGCCTGGACCTCGACGCATCGAACGGGACGACTCGCGAGGGCCGACGCATGAGTCTGCGCACAGTCGAGGAGCACCTCACCGAGATCCTCGCCGCAGTCCGACCCGTCGATTGCGCCGAGGTTGCCCTCGCCACCGCAGCGGGGCGCACGCTCGCGCAACCCGTGCGCGCTCGCGTCGACATCCCGGTTTTCGACAATTCGGCGATGGATGGCTTCGCCGTCCGTTTCGCGGACGTTTCAGCCGCCTCCGCCGTCGTGCCGGCGATCCTGCGCGTCGTGGCCGATCTGCCGGCGGGAAGCGAACTCGATCCCCCGATCGCCGCGGGAGAGGCCGCCCGGATCATGACCGGGTCGCCGCTGCCGAGCGCGGCGGACACGGTGGTGCCCTTCGAGGACACCGTCGGCGGCTTGGCGGATTCTCTGCGCGAGGTCGCGGTGCGCGCCGTGCCCCGCGGGGCCGGGGCCCACGTACGGCGACGCGGAGGCGACGCCCACGTCGGGGACGAGATCGTGCCGGCCGGGGTTCGTCTCGGCGCCCTGCAGCTGGCGGCAGCGGCGGCGGCGGGGGTCGCCCGCGTCTCGGTCTTCCGGGCCCCCCGCGTCGTCGTGCTCTCCACGGGCACGGAACTCGCTTCNNGTGCTCGGTGACGTCGCATCGATCTCGTTCGTCGCGGTGGCCATGCAGCCCGGCAGACCTCAGGGCTTCGGCATACTCCCCACCGGCGCACTGTTCTTCGGACTCCCCGGAAACCCCGTCAGTTCGGCCGTTTCGTTCGAAGCCTTCATCCGCCCCGCACTACTCGCCCTCCAGGGGCGATCGGCGTTGCATCGTCCGATCCTGCGGCTGACCGCAGCCGAGGGGTGGTCGGCACCTCCAGGCCGGCGCCAGTACCTCCCCGCCGCCATCGATCGCGGGGGTCCGGCACCCTGGCGGGTGCGCCCCGCGACGGCGGGCGGTTCGGCGTCGCATCTCGCCGGCGGACTCGCCCGCGCCGAGGCATATGCGATCGTTCCCGCCGGCATCGAGCGGGTCGAGGCGGGCGACGGCGTCGATGTCATGCTGGTCTCATGAGCTTCGCGCACCTGGACGAATCCGGCCACGCCCGCATGGTCGATGTCACCGCAAAGCAACCGACGGTCCGTTCGGCCACCGCGCGCGGGTTCGTCCGCTGCACGCCCGAGGTCGTCGCGTCCCTCCGTGACGGCAG
>DMUE01000070.1:0-4491 GCA_003476465.1 Microbacterium sp.
ATGACCGCGGATGACCGCGAAATCGAGGCCCGTACCGGACTTCCACGTGCCGATCGCGACGACGCTGGGGAGGGCGCTGCCGGGGCTCGGTACGCCGCGCAGCCAGATCCAGGCGTCATCGGTCAGCATGATCTTCGAGATCTGCTCCCGCGCGACATGGATATTCCCCCGGCGGAATGCCAGGGCCCGCTCGATCGGCGACAGCACGACCTCGAGTCGTTCCGAGTCGAGCAGGAGAGTCACCATGCCTCTAGTCTGCCAGCGCCGGCGGCGCGCCGCGGGCGGCGTTGCTCACAGTGCGGCAACGATCGTCACCACGCCAGACGTGGCGGCGAGTGGTCAGGCGAGGGTCGGGGCGCGGTCAATCGGGAGCGATGGCGGATGCGGCGGCGCGGGCGGCGGCGGGGAGTGCGTGCACGATCCGCCCGAGCGCCTGCTCGTCGTGGGCGGCGGTGAGGAACCACGCCTCGTAGACGCTGGGCGGCAGCGCCACCCCGGCGTCGAGCATCGCGTGGAAGAAGGCCGGGTATCGCCAGGCCTCCTGCGCGTGCGCGGCGTCGTCGTCGTGCGGTGCCGTGGGAGCGAAAGCCACACCGAACAGGTTGCCGGCGCGCGGTACCGCGTGGCTGACACCCGCGTCGGACAAGGCCGATCCCAGGGCGGCGGCGACGACGGATGCCGCAGCATCCACGCGCGCGTAGACGTCGGGCGTTGCGCCGCGCAACGTCGCCAGGCCGGCGGCGACCGAGAGCGGATTGCCCGAGAGCGTCCCCGCCTGATAGACGGGCCCCGTCGGTGCCAGCATCTGCATGACATCGACGCGGCCGCCGAGAGCGGCCAGCGGCATGCCGCCCCCGACGACCTTGCCGAACGTGAAGAGATCCGGTGCGTACCGTTCGCCGCCGGCCTGCTGCAGCCCCCAGTACCCGGCCGGATGCACGCGAAACCCGGTCAGCACCTCGTCGAGGATGAGCAGCGAGCCGTTCGCGTGAGCGATGTCGGCGAGCTCTGCATTGAAACCGGGGTGCGGCGCGATGACGCCCATGTTCGCAGCCGCCGCCTCGACGATCACGGCCGCGATCCGGTCGCCGTGCACCGCGAAGGCCTCACGCACGGCATCGAGGTCGTTGTAGGGGATGACGAGGGTCTGGGCGGCTATGGGCGCCGGCACCCCCGCGGAACCAGGCAGGCCGAGCGTAGCCAGGCCCGAACCGGCCGAGGCCAGCAGGCCGTCCGAATGGCCGTGGTAGTGCCCCGCGAACTTGACCAGCAGGTCCCTGCCCGTCGCGCCCCGCGCCACGCGGATCGCCGTCATCGTCGCCTCGGTACCCGTCGAAACCAGGCGTATCCGCTCGATGGGCCGGTCGCCCCCGACACTGACGCGAGCCGCGATCAGTTCGGCCAGTTCCACCTCCGCCTCGGTGGGAGAGCCGAACGACAGCCCGCGGCCCGCGGCATCCCGCACCGCTTCGACGACCTCGGGCGCGGCATGACCGAGCAGAGCCGGGCCCCAGGACGCCACCAGGTCGACATACTCTCGGCCGCCGGCGTCCGTGATGTAGGCGCCACGAGCCGATGCCATGAACCGGGGCGCGCCGCCGACCGATCCGTACGCGCGAACCGGCGAATTCACTCCGCCGGGAATGACCGACAGCGCACGATCGAACAGGAGGGAGTTAGGGTCGTCCATCGTCTACAGTGCTCGTCTTCGGTTCGCTTCGGCTGTTCACGTCGTCGATCCCCGTCGTCACTTCTCGACCTCGCGCAACCACGCCGCGGCTTCCAGCGCCGCGTAGGTGAGGATGGCGTCGGCTCCGGCCCGGCGGATGGCCAGCAGCGCTTCGAGCATGACGCCTCGGCCATCGACCCAGCCGCGCTCGACCGCCGCCGCGATCATCGAATATTCGCCCGACACCTGGTACGCCCAGACGGGCACATCGACTGCGGCCCGGACGGATGCCAGAACGTCGAGATACGGCAGCGCCGGCTTGACCATGACCACATCGGCGCCCTCTTCGACGTCGATGACGGCCTCCCGCACGCCCTCGCGCGCGTTCGCCGGGTCGAGCTGATACGTCCTCCGGTCGCCGGTGAGCTGCGAATCCACCGCTTCCCGGAAAGGACCGTAGAACGACCCCGCGTATTTGGCTGAGTACGCCAGAAGCATCGTGTCGGAGAAGCCGGCGGCATCCAATCCCGCTCGAACGGCCGCGACCTGGCCGTCCATCATCCCCGACAGGCCCAGCATCTGTGATCCGGCCCCCGCCTGCGCCAACGCCATCGACACGTAGCGCTCGAGCGTCGCATCGTTGTCGACGCGGCCGTGCGCATCGAGCACGCCGCAGTGGCCGTGGTCGGTGAATTCGTCCAGGCACAGGTCGGTCTGCACGACCAGCGCCTCACCCACTTCGGCTGCGACGGCGCCGATGGCGAGGTTCAGGATGCCACGCTCGTCGTCGGCGCACGACCCGCGCGCGTCGCGCTCGGCGGGAACGCCGAACAGCATGACGCCGCCGACGCCGGCGGACGCCGCCCCCGACGCCGCCGCGCGAAGCGAATCGAGGGTGTGCTGGAAGACACCCGGCATGGATTCGATAGGGCGAGCCTCGCTGATCCCTTCCCGCACGAACATCGGCAGGATGAGCTGCGCCGGCGCAAGCCGCGTTTCACGCACCAGCCGCCGAACGGCGGGCGACTGACGCGTGCGACGCGGGCGGCGCTCGGGAAAGCTCATGGTTGGAACTCGTCCGCGGCGTGCGGCAAGGCGAGACGCGAGACCGCGTCGATCAGGGCGCCGACCGTCTGCTGTTCTGCCACGACGTCGACGTCCAGACCCGCCCGGCGGGCATCCTTGGCCGTACGGGGCCCGATGGCGGCGATGACGGTGCCGGCGGGAATCTCGGGAAACTGCAGGTGTACCTGCTCGGCCACCGACCCGCTGGTGACGAGGATGGCATTGATCCGGCCGCTGGCCACATCGTTCGCGATCCGCTCCGTCACCGGTACCCCGGTCGTGCGGTACGCGACGACACTGCGCACGTGGTGACCGGCCTCGCTCAGGCGCCGCGTGAGCACCGGTTTGGCGATCTCGCTCCGCAGCGTCAGGATGCGCCGCGGCTCCGGCTCGAGCGAGATGAGCTGGTCGGCCATGCCCGCCGCGGAGTTGTCCTGGTTCGGCACCAGGTCGACTCGGAACCCCACGGCCTGGAGCGCGGCGGCGGTCGTCTCCCCGACGGCTGCGACGCGTGTGGAGGCGGGAATCTGCACACGGTGGGCATAGAGCACATCGACGGTCGTGGCGCTCGTGACCGTGAGCCAGTCGAACTCGCCGGCCGCCAGGTCCGCCAATGCGGCGTCGAGAGAGGCCTGGTCGCTCGTGGGCGCGAAGTTGATGAGCGGAGCGACGACGGGAGTCGCCCCCTGCGCGCGCAGGTTCGCCGCGACACCGTCACCCCAGGGGCCTCCGCGTGGGACGAGAACGCGCCACCCGGTCAGGGGCTTACCCGCTTTCGCAGGACGCTGGGCTGCTGAATTCATCTGGAAGACTCTCGTGACACCAAGTCGGCTGCCCCACCATCAAGGAGTCGACGTGCGATCGCCGACCCGATCAGCGCTGCCCGCACGGTCGGGTCCGCGCTGTCGGCGGCGTACGCGCCATCGCCGCCGCCCGTTCGTCGAATATACCCCTCGGCCAGGGACTCGGTGCGATCCAGCCCCACCCTCTGCGTGCCGTCCACGGCGTAGACCACGGCCCTCACCCGCACGTCGTCGCCCGTGATACTCGCGTGGATGCCGACGGGGGCGTGGCAGCCCGCCTCGATCCCGGCGAGAATGGACCGCTCGATCGTGACGGCGAAGCGCGTCGCCGGGTCCTCCAGGGGGGTGATCGCGGCGAGGATGTCGGCAGCGGCGTCATCGCGCACCTCGAGCGCAAGGGCGCCCTGACCGGCGGCCGTCGGCCATTCGGCGAGCCCCAGGGGTGTGAGGGACAATCCCTCCGCCGGCCCCGTGCCGATCGTCGGTCCCTCGGCGGGCTCGAGAAGACCGAGACGGGTGAGTCCCGCGGCCGCGAGGATTATGCCGTCCAGCTCGCCGTCACGGACGCGTCCGAGCCTGGAATCGACGTTGCCGCGCAGCTCGGCCGCCTGCGCACGCGGTGCGCGCCGGCGAAGCTGCGCCTGCCGCCGTGGCGACCCGGTACCGATGATCGCCTCTCCGATCTCCTCCAGAAGCGATCCGCGCGTGACCGAAACGTCCCGGGGGTCCGCGCGGCGCGGTATCGCCGCGATCCGCAGTCCGGGGGCCTCGCCGGTGGGCAGATCCTTCAGGGAGTGCACCAGCAGATCGCACTCTCCGGCGAGCAGGGCTTCCCGCAGGCGCGTTGCGAACACACCCGTCCCGCCGAGCTGGGCCAAGGGAGCGCGCGTGACGTCGCCCTCTGAAACGATGGGGACGATTTCGACCGCGACGCCCGTCGCGGTCGTGATCGCC
>DMUE01000070.1:4496-5371 GCA_003476465.1 Microbacterium sp.
ACCTCGGCGAGCGACAGGCGGCGTCCGGTGAAGAAGGGCACCTCTTCCCGCACATGGCGCCGCGCTTGCGTCGAGCGGAGATCGCGCATCAAGTCGACGAGTTCGACGACATCATCCGCCTCGAGCGGCAGCAGCCATTCGTAGTCACCGAGCGCGAAGGACGCGACGGTATTGGCGAGAACCCCGGTGAACGCCGCGCCCTGACGGCCGTGCTCGGCGAGCATGAGCCGTCGATCCGCCTCCGGGAGCAGATACCACTCGTAACTGCGGACAAAGGGATAGAGGCACAACCAGTCCTTCGGCGCCACGCCGCGGAGAAAGCCCGGCACATGCTGACGGTTGAACTCCGCGTCGCGGTGGACCCCCATCGCGTTCCACGTCGGCAGGAGGTTGCACAACAGCTCGCTGCGGCGCAGACGTCGCAGGTCTCGCTGCAACTCTTCTGCGGTGTCGCCGTGCAGCCACACCATGAGATCCGCGTCCGCCCGCAGCCCGCTGACATCATAGAAGCCTCGGACGCTCACGCCGCCGTCCTCGACGAGCGAAACGATGTCTTCGAGCTCCGTTTCGTCATCCCCGGCAGCGGGTCGGTCCGGGTCGCGTCGCCAGACCGCCCACAGGGTGAAACCCGAGGGGCTGTCTGTTTCTTCGGAAGCGGGTAGGGACGAGTGCGCCTGACTCTCCGTCATACCCCCAGTCTCACCCAGACGCGCCGGATCGGCCAAACTTGGGGGTGCACCGATGTCGTTCGTCAGCCTCGGTCTGGGTGTACGTGTCACCGATTTGTCGGTGTGGCGTTGCGCTTGCGGGTTGGGGATCGTTCACTTCTCGTCGTGCAGAATGTCACCGGGCTGGCATTCCGGCAGATTGCATCC
>DMUE01000070.1:5412-11322 GCA_003476465.1 Microbacterium sp.
GCTGACTCGCGTCAGCGACGCGGCGCCGTATACAGCCGCACGCCTTCCCAGACCGCGAACCCCACCACAGCAGCGGCACCGACCGCGATGGCCGCGGCCTGCACAGGCCGGGAGCGCCCGAAAGCACGTGCCCGAAGCACGGCCTTATCCGTCGCCCGCGCCACCCTCTTCGGGAAGTTCGCCTTCTCCTCGATCGCGGCGAGCGCCGCCTTCAGCTCGGCACGTGCCTGTGCAACGGGGTCGCCCAGCTGCGGAACGAGCGTCCGCGGCATCGGAACGAGAAGGCTGTCGGGGCGGGGGGAGCGCCCCTGCTCGGAACTCATCGCATCAGAACTCATCGCGGACCTCCCGGACGATGTCGAAGTCCTCTTTCACGGCGCCGACGGGATTCTGACGGCGCGATGCGCGCCGGAAGCGCGCGACACCGAGCAGCACGAGGATCGCAGTGATGACGAGCAGGCCCGCCCCGATCACCAAAGCCGAAAGCCAGACGGGCCACACAGTGGCCAGGCCCGCTATCGCCGCGGTGCCGAAGACCGGGATGCTCCAGAACAGCACCGCCAGCGCGCCGGCGAGCCACCCGGCACCGATTCCGTAGTCCTTCGCCGTCTTCGCGAACCACGACCTCGCCTGGTCGACCTCGGCGACGACGAGATTGCGAACCAGCTCGGGAACGTCACCGATGAGGGCCAGAAGGCTGTCGTCGGCGCGATCACGCATCCCGCGGGGCGACGTCATCTCAGTTTCCGCCGGCGCCCTCCGCGGACGCCGCATGATCGGTCTTCTTCTCGGCGCCGGCCGCGGACCACTCCGCCGCATTCGCGGCGTCTTCCGCTCCGTCGTCGGCCGTTCCGACCGAGTCGTCCGGGCGCTGGCCCGGCTTGGCGTCCTTGCCCTGAACAACCCGGGTCGCCTTGACCGCGCCGTTCCAGAGCACATCCGGCACCGCCCTAGCGGTCGAGGCCGTGAAGTCCTTGACGCGCTCGGTCTGTTTTTGCACCGAGTCGAGGTTCCAGACCTTCGCCGCCTGTTCCGTGATCTGTTCGTACCGTTCACGTCCCGCGCGGGCACCGAGTACATACCCAGCCGCCAAGCCGATCACGAGTCCCACTTTTCCCCGCATAAGGGGCTCCTCACACTCGTCGCTAGTCGTAGAGCTTTGATACAACCTCTAGGTTAGCGCTGTATGCCGATTTCGGTATCCGGGTTGACAGGGCCCGGGTCAGTCCACAAGAGCGCCGCGCGGATGCGCTCACCCTCAGTCGCGGCGTCCGGCACGACCTGTGCCAGGCCCGTTCCGGATATCCACGCACCGACCACGGCGACGCCTGCGGTCGCCGCGACGCGCTCGCGAAACCCGGCCATCGCGGCGGCACGCCCTATCACCGATGCCGGCTGGCTCTGCGTGTATCGCTCCCGGTGCCCCGCGACGAGGGTNNCGCACGACGTGGCGGTCGGGGGCGTGGATCCGGGCCTCTTCGGCCAGCCAGGCCCATTTGGCGGTCGAATGCGTGAGGGCCTTCGCGACGAACGATCCGGGCACCGTGAGGACCCCCGACCCGCGCGGCTCGTTGTCGAGGACGCGCGCGTCGACGACGAGGGTCACCACCTCGATCTCGGCGGCCGCGTGGCCGCCCCCATCGCCGTCACCCAGACCGGGGATGACGGGCATCAGGAGGGCCCGCGCCATCCGCTCGTCGGTGGCGACGATCACCGCATCCGCCGGAAGCGTCGTCGCGCCCCCGGGGCTGGGTGCTTCGGGGCCCGAACCGTCGCCCTCGGGACCGCCGAGCGCGACCTGCCATCGGTCGGTTCCGCGCTGAAGCGCGGTCACCCGCACATCGGTCGAAACCGTGGCGCCCACGTCGTGGAGGCGATCCACCAGCGCGTCGACGATCCGCGTGATGCCGCCGCGGACGCCCTCGACGGCGCCGCCCGGGGCCTTCGTCGCGCGATCGCCGCTCAGAGCCGAAACCGCCCCGCTCAGCGACCCGGTCCGCGTCAGCGCGGCGTTCAGGCCCGGCGCCGCGCGGTCCACATCGATGTCGTGCGCCCGGGCGGAGTAGACGCCCTGCACGACGGGTTCGACCAGCCGGTCGAGCACACGCGTACCCATCCGCTGGGAAACGAGGGCGCCGAGGCTGTGCGTGTGCCCGATGGTCAGCGGGGGACGCAGACGATCGAGGTACGCGCGCCAGGCGCCGCGCCAGCCGATTATCCGGCGCACATCGGCGGCGAAGGGGTTGCCCGGGATTCCGAGCACACCGCCCGGAGGTAAGGGTGCCGCGCCGGAGGGTGCACCGGCCAGCCACGCCCGGGCACCATTGGGCGCGACCACATCGGCGCCCAAACCGAGTTCGTCGATGAGCCGCCGCACGTGGCCACCGCGCGTCGCATAGCTCTCAGCGCCGACATCGAGAGTGATCCCACCCACCGTCGCACGGCGGATCGCGCCACCCGAACGAGACGAAGCCTCGAGAACCGTGACATCCATCCCGACCCGTGCGCACTGCCACGCCGCGACCAGGCCCGCGATGCCGCCACCGACCACGACGACATGTCTGGTGCGCGCACGCTCGATCAGATCGGCGGGCGCGGGAGCGGACGCATCGTCTGTGCTCACACGCCCTCCTCGTGAACGACCGAGTGCGCGAGCGCCACGACGCGCGTGAGCACATCCGGATCGGTTTCGGGGGTCACGCCGTGACCGAGGTTCAGCACATGTGCGCGCGCCGCGCGCCCCCGGTCAAGCACGTCACGGACGTGCGCCTCGAGCACCCGCCACGGCGCCTGCAGCAGAGCGGGGTCGATGTTGCCCTGTACGGTCACGTCCGGCCCGAGCACGCGCGCCGCCTCGTCCAGCGGTGTCCGCCAGTCGACGCCGACCGCATCCGCCACGCCGTCCAGGCGCATGTCGCCGAGGATCGGTCCCGTGCCGACCCCGAAGTGGATGATCGGCACCCGACCGGCCACGCCTGAGACAGCCGCACGGGAGTGGGGTGCCGCGAAGGCTCGGTAGTCGGCCCGCGAGAGCGACCCCGCCCATGAGTCGAAGAGCTGGACCGCGGAGGCCCCGGCGCGCACCTGCACGTCGAGGAAGACCCCCGCGACCCGTCCCAGCCAGTCGGCGAGCGCGTGCCACGAGTCCGGATCGGCGTGCATCATGGCCCGCGCGCGCAGGTGCTCCTTCGAGGGCCCGCCCTCGACGAGATAGGCCGCCAGGGTGAAGGGTGCGCCCGCGAAACCGATCATCGGCGTCGTGCCGAGCTCTTCCGTCACGCGAGCGATGGCCTCGGTGACGCTGCCGGATGCCTCGGCCACGCCGGCCGGGTCGATCGCGATCAGGCGTGCGACATCCGCAGAGCTGCGCACCGGATCGGCGAAGACGGGCCCGCGGCCCGGCTCGACCTCGACCTCGACGCCGGCGAGACGCAGCGGCACGACGATGTCGCTGAAGAAGATGGCGGCATCGACTCGGTGCCGCCGAACGGGCTGCAGGGTTATCTCAGAAGCCAGCTCGGGGTCGAGACAGGCGTCGAGCATGCGCGTGCCGACCCGCAGCTCTCGGTATTCGGGCAGGGAGCGACCGGCCTGCCGCATGAACCAGACGGGTGCCCGGTCGGGACGGTCGCCTCGCAACGCGCGCAGCAGGGGGGCATCGGAGAGGTGCATACCCCCATCCTCCCCCGCACGGGGGGTCGCCGCGAACGCGGTAACCGCCCAGGCCCAGGCACCGGCGGTAAGGGCTGGCCGGAGGGGCGGTAAGCTGGGAGCGTGTTGCTGTGTATCTCGGCGAGTCACAAGACCGCCTCCTTCGATCTGCTCGAACGGCTCAGCGTGCACACGACCGATATCGCTCCCCTGATCGCGGAGCACGACTCGTGCGTGCGCGGGGCCGTCGTGCTGGCGACGTGCAACCGCTTCGAGGCGTACGTCGACATGGATGAGCCCGTCACCGCGGCGGGGCCCATCGGCGTCGAGGCCGTCCTGCTCGCCGCGGAGGCAGCGACCGGCGTCACCGCATCGGAATTCGAGGGTTCGTACCGGGTCGTCACCGGCCCCGATGTCGCCGAGCACCTGTTCGCCGTCGCCTCGGGCCTCGAGTCGGTCGTCGTGGGCGAGGGCGAGATCGCAGGTCAGGTGCGCCGCGCACTCACCGACGCACGCCGGCAGGGTACGTCCTCGGGCGAACTCGAACGCCTCTTCCAGCGCGCGAGCGAGGCGCAGCGCGGGGTCAAGAACGCGACGGCGATCGGACGCGCAGGCCGCTCGCTCGTCCGCCTCTCGCTCGAGCTGGCCGAAAGTCGTTTCGCGAACTGGGCGGACCTCGACGTGCTCCTCGTCGGCACCGGCGCGTACGCCGCGGCCACGCTTGCCGCGCTGCGCGACCACGGCGCCGAGCGGATCGCGGTCTACTCACCCTCAGGACGCGCACAGGTCTTCGCCGCCAAGCACGGCATCGCATCGATCGACGACTCCGAGTATGCGCTCGCCGCGGCATCCGCGGACCTTGTCATCACCTGCACGAGCGCCGACCACCACGTGCTCGACGCCGACGTGCTGCAGCGCGGACGCGCCGAGCTGCGCGGCGAGCTGCGCCGCATCACCCCGGCCGGTGCCGCCGTGGGCCCCGTGCCGCGCACCGCTGACGCGCGGGGCCTGGTGATCGACCTCGGTCTGCCGCGCAACGTCGACCCGGATGTCGTGACCGTTGCGGGGGTCGACCTGCTCGACCTCGAGACCGTCCGGCTGCACGCCCCGCTCGAAGAGCTGCAGGCGAGCGCCGAGGCGCGCGAGCTCGTGCGGGATGCGGCGCAGAGGTTCGCGCTGGCCGGTCGGCGCCAGAGTCTGGCGCCCGCCGTCGTCGCTCTACGCGAGCACGCCTTCGCCGTCCTCGAGGACGAGATCGCCCGCGTCCGCGCACGCGGCGACGAGGACGGCCGCACCGAGCAGGCCATGCGCCACCTGGTCGGTCGCCTGCTGCACGTGCCCACGAGCCGCGCGCAGGACCTGGCGGCCCGCGGACGTGCCGACGACTACGTCGCCGCGCTCGGCACGCTGTTCGGCATCGACGTCAGTACGCCCGGCTCTGCACAGGATGCCGCGGCGCGGCGCGACGACGCGGTCGTCGCGGACGGCGTCGCCTAGCCCGATCACGGCAACCGAGCCGGCGTCCCGCCGCGCGCCCGGTTGCGCCGGGCTCTGGCCTGACACGTCTGCGCGCGACAGGATCGATGCAGGCCTGCGCCGAGAAGGCCTGACGCCGAGCGCGGGTCAGGCGCCGGGCAGCCGGGCGGAAAGGTATGCGTACACCTCGCCGAGCGGCACGCGTACCTGCGCCATCGTGTCGCGGTCGCGGACGGTCACCGCGTTGTCGTCGATCGAGTCGAAGTCGACCGTGACGCAGAAAGGGGTGCCGATCTCGTCCTGGCGACGGTAGCGGCGGCCGATGGCGCCTGCGTCGTCGAAGTCGATGTTCCAATCGCCGCGCAGGTCGGCGGCCAGACCCCGGGCGAGCGGGGAGAGCTGCTCGTTGCGCGACAGCGGCAGCACCGCGACCTTGATCGGTGCGAGACGCGGGTCAAGGCCCAGCACCGTGCGCGTGTCGGTGCCCCCCTTGGCGTTCGGCACCTGCTCCTCGCGGTACGCATCGACGAGGAACGCCATCATCGCGCGGGTGAGCCCGAACGAGGGCTCGATCACGTACGGCGTGTAGCGCTCGCCTGTCGCCTGGTCGAAGTACGACAGGCTCTGGCCGGATGCCTCGCTGTGACTCGACAGATCGTAGTCGGTGCGGTTGGCCACGCCCATCAGCTCACCCCACTGCTTGCCTGGGAACCCGAAGGCGTACTCCACGTCGATCGTGCCCGCGGAGTAGTGCGCCCGGTCTTCCTGGGGCACGTCGTAGCG
>DMUE01000212.1 GCA_003476465.1 Microbacterium sp.
ACGCCGGCCCGGGCGGTGTACGACGGCGACGCACTGCGCCCGAGCATCCGATCAAGCATCGGCACGACGAAGGCCTCGACACTGAGCACAGCAGGGACCGGGTTCCCGGGCAGGGACACCACCGGAGTGCCGTTCCAGACCGCCCAACCCTGGGGCTTGCCTGGCTGTACGCGGACGTGGCGGAACACCCCACCCGCGCGCTCGCTCAACACATCGCGCACCACGTCGTACGCGCCGACGCTGGCCCCACCAGTCAGCACGATCAGGTCACACGTCTCCCGCAGACCATCCAGGTAGGCCACCAACCGCTGCGGCTCATCGCCGACCAGCCCGACAGTGCGCACCTCAGCCCCGTGTCGCTCGAGGGACGTGGCGACAACGACGGAGTTCGACTCATAGATCTGGCCCCGGCGAAGCCTGGCACCGTCCGCTACCAACTCGTCACCGGTGGCGCACACAGCGACTCGTGGACGAGGCCGAACCGACACCTCGGTCGCACCCACGGCAGCCAGCGCGCCGACCAGCCCTGGAGTGACCTCTTGCCCCGCTCGAGCCACGAGCGCCCCCTGCGGGACATCCTCGCCAGCGCGACGAACATGCGCCCCGCGCAGGCCCACTGCAAGGAACACGACATCGCCATCGGGTCCCGGCTGCGTCTGCTCCACCGGTACCACCGTGTCCGCGAACGTCGGCAACGCCGCGCCGGTCATGATCCGGACGCACTCCCCAAATGCCGCCTCCGGATCGTCTCTGCTTCCCGCCGGCACATCACCAACGACCCGCAAAGGCACCAGCGGCGACCAGATGTCGTCATACCTGACTGCGTAGCCATCCATCGCGGAGTTGTCGAAGACCGGGATGCTGACCCTGCTGACCACATCCTCGGCGAGGACGCGACCCACCGAGTCGCGCACAGCGACCTGCTCCGCGCCCGCCGACCCCGTCACCAGTCTCAAGAGCTCCTCGGAATACTCCTCGACGGTGAGCAGCTCACGCATCGGGGGTCCCGCCGACCTGCTCCGCCGCGCGCTCGTTGCCGTGCTCGACCGCCCGGCACGTGTCCGGCGGGACCCAGGGTTCGAAGGATCCCAGCCTCCACGCCTGTTCCAGCTGCCGGAGGGAGTCGGCTCCCCGCATCACCAGACCATCGCGGACGCTTCCGACGACCCCCCGGGCTCCCGGGAGTCTCCTGAGCGGACCTGTTTGCACTGGATAACCATACCCAGGACGGGTTACGGTGGCTTTCCACCCGATTCCTGTCCAGGGAGCGCCCTTGTCAACCGCCGTCCTGCCCATCAATGGGCTGATCGATGCCCGGGGACGCGTCGCCAGAGACCTTCGGGTGTCGCTGACTGATCGCTGCAACTTGCGCTGCAGCTACTGCATGCCTTCGGAGGGACTCCCCTGGTTACCGACGCAGGACGTGCTGACCGACGACGAGGTGATCCGCCTCATGACGGTGGGCGTCACTCGCCTCGGCGTGCGCAGACTCCGTTTCACCGGTGGCGAACCGCTGTTGAGGCGCGGGCTGGCCACCATCCTTGCAGCCGCGTCCCGGTTACGTACCGACGAGGGACGGGCCCCGGAGCTCTCGCTAACGACGAACGGCATCGGGCTGGACCGGCAGGTGGCCGACCTTGTCTCGGCTGGGCTCAATCGCGTCAACGTCTCTATCGACTCCCTGGACCGGGCCCGCTACGCCCTGCTCGCACATCGTGATCGCCTTCCCGAAGTCTTCAAAGGGCTTGCGGCCGCCGACGAGGCGGGCATCCGCCCTATCAAGGTGAACGCGGTCGCCATGCGGGGTGTGAACGAAGACGACATCCTCCCGCTGGCCGAGTTCTGCCTCAGCCGCGGGTACCTGCTGCGCTTCATCGAGCACATGCCGCTCGGCCCTGAGCACACCTGGGACCGCACCGGCCTGCTGTCGGGGGCCGAGATCCTTGAGCGGCTAGGCGAGCAGTACGAGCTCCAGCCGGCGCCGGGCCGCGGGTCGGCACCCGCCGAGGAGTGGATCGTCGCATCGCGCAGCAGGCATCCAGGTGGCCGGATCGGCGTGATCGCGTCCGTCACCGCTCCGTTCTGCGCCGCCTGCGACCGCACGCGACTCACCGCGGACGGTCAGATCCGCAGCTGCCTGTTCAGCCTCGTGGAGACCGACCTCCGGACGCCGTTACGGACTGGGGCTGATGACGACCGGCTCGCGGAGCTCTGGAGGGGGGCGCACCGGTCCAAGCCGGCCGGCCACGGGATCGGCAACGACGGCTTCCATTCGCCCGCCCGGATGATGAGCTCGATAGGAGGCTGACGTGCAGATCTCCTACTACGCCGGCGCAGCCGATGCCGCCGGGCTCGAGACAGAACAGCTCGACGCCGACCAGCTCACGGTGACCGAACTCATCGGGATGCTCGGCACCCTTCACGACGGTCTGGCGCCAGTGCTGACACGTTGCTCGCTGCTGGTCGACGGTCAGCGAGTGGACGATCCTGAAGAGCTCATCTCAGCGGGTTCACGCATCGACGTGCTGCCTCCTTTCGCCGGCGGCTGACACGCAGGCACGCCTTCCCGGTTCCTCCGGATCTCAAAGAGGAGCGGTTAGCATGGACCATGACCACACAGCGCGCCCACGTGCACGATCGTGCGGCAAACACATTTCTCGCGGTCGGCAAGTACGTCCGAAGTGAACGGCCCCGGCTCGGAGGCACTAGCCGCGTGCCCGTCAGTCTGGTTCTTCGATGACTCCGTCGCTGCGCGCCACCGTCATCAGGGTCTCGGATGAGCTTGTTGGTCATCTGGACGACGATCGTGCCGGGACATTGGCCGAGAGTCTGCTCACCGACCTGGGCGTTGAGGTCTCGCGAGTGGCCGTGCCCGACGATGCGGGACTACTCGTCGCCGCTGTGACGTCAGCGATCGCTCATGGTTCGCGACTCGTCATGACCTGCGGAGGGACGGGGATCGGAGCCAAGGATCGTACGAGCGACGTGGTCTCGGGTCTGCTCACATTCCAGATCCCCGGCATCGCTGAAGAGATCCGACGCCGCGGCATCGCCCACGCAGCCCCGGCGCTGATATCACGCGAGATCGCGGGTGTCATCGTCTCGGCCACTGATACACCCGCCGTGTTCGTCCTCTGCGCACCCGGTACCCGGGGAGGCGTAAAGGACACGCTCGACGTGATCGGTCCCGTTCTGCCCTATGTCTTCCAGCAGCTGGACGCCGCCGAGCACTGAGAAGTGGTCATGACAAGTGGATCTCCGCGTCGCGCGACTTGCTGATGGCCTTCCGATTCGTCGGGTAGTGCGACGAGTCTGCGCTTATCGACGTGCGCCGCCGAAGGTCGACTCGATCGGTTTCGTAGTCGGCGGGTGGATCCAGTGCCCGGCGGGATAGTGGTGGAAGTTACACCCAGATCGTCGAGCGCATCTGGGCCGCGCTGGCTCAACAGACAGCAACGATGCCATGCCTCAAGGCCGCTGAAGTGACGGCACCGAGTTCCCAACCGCTGGCACCTCGCCGCCTACGCCGGCCTCGCCCCGGTCACCCAGCTCGATCCGTGGCAAGCACCCCAACCGAGGTCGGCACGAGACGCCCAAACGGGCCATGTTTCCTCGCTGCGTTCGCGCCCTGTCCGGCCTTCGCGGGCCTACTACGACCGCAAGAAGGACGAACTCTACAAGTACCACCGCCGCCCTCATCGCCTGGCAAGACGAGGCTG
>DMUE01000098.1:0-4638 GCA_003476465.1 Microbacterium sp.
GCGGTGATCTCGGAGCTGGTCGTCGGTCGTCCCCGCTCACCCCTGCTGGCCTATTCGCGAGGTCGCCGTCGCGTCCCGCTGACACCGCGCGATGTGAACGCGTACGTGCGCGCCCTGACGGGCGGCGAGTTCACCGCCAAGGATTTCCGCACGCTGCGGGGCACCATTCTGGCTGCCGAAGCTCTCGCCCGGATGGGCCCGGTTCCGACGGAAACCGACCGCAGGAGGGCGGAACAGCTCGCGGTCCGCGCGGCGGCCGAAGCCCTGGGGAACACACCCGCGGTTGCGCGCAGAAGTTACATCGATCCGCGCGTCTTCCGTGCCTACGAGAAGGGTCGGCTCCTCGATCTCGGGGTCTCGGGTGAGACCGCGATCCGTGAGCTCCTCGTGGGCTCCTGATGTCCGGCGAATGAGATACTGGCGGGGATACGTTCCCGTATCGAACTCCGGACTCCGGACTCCGGACGAGTGTCCGCATCATTCCCCATCGAAGGCCGACCGTGTCGAATCTCGCCGTCCTGAGCCTCAAGAACCGCGCGCTCATCGCCCTCATCACCATCGTGGCCGCGATTTTCGGAGGACTTGCGCTGACGAGCCTCAAACAAGAGCTCATCCCGTCGATCGAGTTTCCCCAACTCGCGATCGTGACCGCCTATCCCGGCGCATCGCCGGAGGTGGTGAACACGGATGTCTCGACGCCCATCGAGGCGGCGATCCAGAGCGTGCCGGGGCTCGAGTCGACGGCGGCGACGAGCACGACGAATGCCTCCATCATCTCCGCCTCGTTCACATACGGCACCGACCTGGCCACCGCCGAGCAGAAGATCACCCAGGCGATCAACCGCATAAACTCGCAGCTGCCGGAGTCCGTCGAGCCCAACGTCATCTCCGCGAGCTTCGACGACTTCCCGGTCATCCAGATCGCCGTCACGGGATTCGATGACCCTGCGACGATCCAGGCGCGGTTGGAGCAGAGCATCATAGCCGACCTCGAAGACGTGGACGGCGTGAATGCGGCGCAGATCGTCGGGGGGATCGGGCAGCGGATCACCATCACCCCCGACCCTGCGGCTCTGGCGACCGTCGGCTTCACACAGCAGGCGATTCGAGACGCCCTCGATCAGAACGGCATCCTCTTTCCGGGTGGTGAGATCACCCAGGGCAATCGGTCGCTGACCGTTCAGACAGGCGTGAAGATCACCACGGTCGACGAGTTGGCGGCGTTGCCGCTGGTGCCGGCCGGCGCCGAGCAGTTCGGGTCCGAAACGGTGACGATCGCGGACGTGGCGTCGGTGGCCGAGGACACCGACGCCGTGACATCCATATCGCGCGTCGACGGCGAACCGGCCCTCACCATCGCGATCACCAAGCTCCCCGCGGCGAACACCGTCGAGGTGTCCCGGGCAGTTCTCGCACTGCTGCCGGATCTGGAGGAGAGCCTGGGCGGCCCGACCTTCACCGTGGTGTTCGACCAGGCGCCCTACATCCAGCAGTCGATCGACGCATTGGGGCAGGAAGGGCTGCTCGGGCTCGTCTTCGCGGTCCTGGTCATCCTGGTCTTCCTGCTCTCCGTGCGCTCGACGCTGGTCACGGCGATATCGATACCGACGAGCGTCCTCATCACCTTCATCGGCGTGCAGGCCTTCGGCTATTCCCTGAACATCCTGACCCTCGGCGCGATCACGATCGCGATCGGACGTGTCGTCGATGACTCCATCGTCGTCATCGAGAACATCAAGCGGCACTACGTCGGCGATGCCGACAAGTCGGCGTCGATCCTGCTGGCGGTCCGTGAGGTGGCGGGCGCGATCACGGCCTCCACGCTGACGAGCGTCGCCGTCTTCCTGCCGATTGTCTTCGTCGGCGATGTCACGGGCGAACTCTTCCGGCCGTTCGCCCTGACGGTCACGATCGCGATGCTCGCGTCGCTCTTCGTGGCTCTGACGATCGTTCCGGTGTTGGCATATTGGTTCCTCCGACCCGGCAAGCCCCTTCTCGGCGCCGATGGCGTCGCCGTCGACCCCGAGTCGCCGCAGGCGCCCCTCAGCCGACTCCAGCAGTCCTATCTCCCCGTGCTCTCCTGGACCCTGAAGCACTCCTGGGTGACCCTCGGAATCGCGGTGCTGGTTCTCGGGGGCACGGTGGCCGCCGCGCCGTTCATGAAGACGAACTTCCTCGGCGACTCCGGGCAGAACACGTTCACGGTCACGCAGAACCTCGGCCCCGCCGCCAGCCTGGACAGTGAGGACGTCGCGGCGGTTCAGGTCGAGGATGTGCTGCTGGATATCGACGGCATCGAGACCGTTCAGGTGTCGATCGGATCCAGCGGATCCGCGCTGCGGGACGCCTTCTCCGGCGGAGGGGCCGGCATCACCTACTCCATCACGACCGACCCGGCCGTCGATCAGGTGGCGTTGCGCGAGACCGTGCAATCTGCCCTGACCGATCTGGACGGGGCCGGCGAAATCGTCGTCGCGGGATCGGGAGGCGGTTTCGGCTCGAGCGACGTCGAGATCGATGTGAGTGCGCCCGACCGCGCCACGCTCGAGCAGGCCACCGCGGATGTCTCCGAGGCGCTGTCGGGGCGTGGCGGCGTCGGGCAGGTCGTGACGAGCAACCTGGCGGCGGCGCTTCCGTACATCGCCGTAGTCGTAGACCGGGAGTCCGCGGCCGCCCGCGGCCTGTCGGAGGTCGCCGTGGGTGCCCTCGTATCGGGTGCGATGCAACCGCAGCCGATCGGCTCGGTCGAGATCGACGACACGGCGGTCACCGTATACCTG
This sequence comes from Microbacterium sp., assembly GCA_003476465.1. GTDB lineage: Bacteria > Actinomycetota > Actinomycetes > Actinomycetales > Microbacteriaceae > Microbacterium. The sequence continues at coordinate 2,781 of DMUE01000098.1, forward strand.
TCCGCAGCCGATTCGCCCGCGACTGTCGACGAGTTGCGGGCTCTCGAGGTGCCGACGGCGGTGGGCCCCGTGCGCCTGGACGAAGTGGCGACCGTGGAGGAGACCGACGGGCCGACCTCGATCACGACCCAGCGCGGTCAGCGCACCGCGACGATCACCGTCACGCCCTCGACCGACGATCTCACCGCGGCATCGGCGTCGGTGACGCAGGCACTGGAGGAGGTCGACCTGCCCATGGGCGCCGATGCGGAGATCGGCGGGGTTGTGTCGCAACAGGCGGATGCCTTCAGCCAACTGGGCCTCGCGCTGCTCGCGGCGATCCTCATCGTCTACATCATCATGGTCGCAACGTTCAAGTCGCTTCGGCAGCCCCTGCTGCTGCTGATATCTGTGCCGTTCGCTGCGACGGGTGCCATCCTGCTCCAGATCGTGACGGGCGTTCCGCTCGGGGTCGCGTCTCTCATCGGTGTACTCATGCTGATTGGAATCGTGGTGACGAATGCGATCGTGCTGGTAGATCTGGTCAACCAATACCGCGGCAAGGGCTTGACCGCGTACGAGGCGACGATCGCGGGTTCCGCGCGACGCCTGCGGCCGATCTTGATGACGGCGTTGGCCACTATCTTCGCGTTGCTGCCGCTCGCCCTCGGCATAACCGGGCACGGCGGTTTCATCTCTCAGCCGCTCGCGATCGTGGTGATCGGCGGTCTGGTCTCATCGACGCTGCTCACGCTCGTCGTGCTGCCGACTCTCTACAATCTCGTTGAGGGAGCTAGAGAGCGGCGCGACTTCCGCCGGAAGGGCGGTGTGTCGACGGACGCCTCCCCGAGCGATCCGAGCGGCGGAGACCCGATACGCGAGAGGGACGAAGAGAATTCGCTTCTCGGCGGTTATCCGGCGGCAGCACCCGTGCAGCAGACCCTGCGGACGCGACACGGCGCGCGCGGCGACTGACGACGACCGGACGGTGGGCACGGCGCTTTGCGACGTGACGACGACCTGCCGCGGATGAGCGCGAGGACGGCGCATCGGTCACGGACGTCAGGTGTCCGCGCGTGGGTGACGCGGAGGGCGCGGTCGCGAGAGACACGGGCTTCTCCGACGACTCGACGCAGGTCGCGAAGACCCCGATCCAACTGAACATCAGTGCGAAGGCCAGAATCTCGAAGGCCGCGAGATTGATGACCCCCTGGATGAAGACCGTCGCACCGATCAGGAGGATGACGGCGATGAGACCCGTTGCGCGCGTCAGCCGCGACGGCAGGCCGCGAAGAAGCCACGGTGTGAGGATCAGCAGAGCGGCGAAGGACAGGGTCATGCCGGTGGCTGCTCGGTCGTGCAGGAACTGCTGTTGATTGACGGGGATGAATCCGACCAACGCCATGTGGGATCCGACGCCCGCGACCAGCACGGCGTAGATCCGAGGGGCGCGAGCGCTGCGCAGCCGCGACTGGGCGCGGGCCCCGAGGAGCACCCGGCGGACTCGGAAGGAGAATGCCACGATCAGAGAGCCGGTGGCGATGAGCGTGCCGTTGAACACGTAGCCGGAGAACTGGGGGAAAGTCCCGAGCTGGCTGAAGTGCAGCTGCCACCAATTCGGGTCCGGAGTCGTCAGGATGGATGCGAGCGAACCGAGAACGGTGAGAGCCATCAGCATCCCGACCGCGTGGATCGTCTCATTGCGCGAGGCGGCGACGGCCGCGATCACCGAGACCACAGCGACACTCGCGCCGCCGACGGCGGTGGCCTGCAGGGCGCTCACCGATGCGCCGCCTGACAGCTCACTGAGCAGGATGAAGGTGAGGGCGACCAGCAGGCCCGAGATGAGCGCGTGCGCGACGCCGGCGGCCACGGCGTC
>DMUE01000098.1:4730-5289 GCA_003476465.1 Microbacterium sp.
CGTATTCTCCTTCGGCTATCGATTTATGAGAGCTATTTCACGTACGGGCCAGTTCAATTCCCCATGTGAGTGACCACGTCTCCTGGGATTCGATCCACCGGAGGCCTCGTCCGGAGTTGAAAGCATCGGCCGGGGCGGTCATGGGCTCGATCGCGACGGCGAGCCTCTGTCCGGGGTAGCGATCGGTCGTGAAGATCTGCGCATAGTCGAATCCGGGGCCCTGCCACAGCGTGACCGTACGGCCGTCCGGAGCCTTGAGAGTGTGGCAGATCCGACCGCCGGCGTCGCGCGTCAGACCGGAATACGCCGTGTCGAGCGTGACGTCACCGAGTCTGCGTCCTTGCCGCAGATCGGTGGATCCATCGACGGGCACGATCTCGACGGGAACGAGCTGTGCATCGACGACGAAACGGTGGCTCCCCGATGATCGCACCACGAGGTCTTGCGTCGGTACGCCGCCCACCATCAGGTAGGGGTGGGTGCCGAGGGCAACGGGGGCAGGTGTCGCTCCGGCGTTGCTGATGGTGTGTGTCACCGTGATGCCGTTGGCCGTCACGGT
>DMUE01000033.1:0-463 GCA_003476465.1 Microbacterium sp.
CGAACACGACCGTCCCGAACACCACGTAATGGAAGTGCGCCACCACGAAGTAGGAGTCGGAGAGGTGGAAGTCCAGCGGCGGCGAGGCCAGGATGATTCCGGTCAGACCACCGAAGACGAACGAGATGAGAAAACCCAACGCGAAGGCCATGGGTGTTTCGAAGGTCACCGACCCGCGCCACATCGTGCCGATCCAGTTGAAGATCTTCACCCCTGTCGGCACGGCGATGAGCATCGTCATCAGCGCGAAGAACGGCAGCAACACCGACCCCGTGACGTACATGTGATGCGCCCAGACGGCCACCGACAGAGCGGCGATCGCGATCGTGGCGTAGACGAGGGTCTTGTAGCCGAAGATCGGCTTACGCGAGAACACGGGGAAGATCTCGGACACGATGCCGAAGAACGGTAGCGCGATGATGTACACCTCGGGGTGCCCGAAGAACCAGAACAGGTGCTGCCA
>DMUE01000033.1:498-2744 GCA_003476465.1 Microbacterium sp.
CCTCCCACGCCTGGGGAGAACGTTTCCCCCGCAAGAGGTTGATAGGCGAACCAGCCGAAGGACGCGGCTCCCTGCGGCGTCAGGAAGCCCGAGACCGCAATCGTCGACCCGAACAGGAAGAGCCAGAAGGCGAACGCGTTCAGACGCGGGAATGCGACATCCGGAGCACCGATCTGCAACGGCATGATCACGTTCGCGAAACCCGCGAACAGCGGCGTCGCGAACATCAACAGCATGATCGTGCCGTGCATCGTGAACAGCTGGTTGTACTGCTCCTTCGTCGGGACGATCTGCATCCCGGGCGCGAACAGTTCCGCACGGATGATCAGGGCCATCACGCCACCGATCATGAAGAAGATGAACGAGGCGATCAGATACATGTAGCCGATCGTCTTGTGGTCCGTGGAGGTGATCCACTTCACGACGATGTTGCCCTTGCCCTCCACGCGGGATGCGCTCAGCAGCGCCGCCTGACGCGGGGGCAGGGTCGTCGCTCGCCCGGATTCCTGCAGGGGAAGAGTCGTCGCCACGATGATCAGCCTTCCTCGGTGCCGACGACGTCGGCCGTGTTTCCGCCCGTGCCGGGCAGGTTACTGTTGCGATCGTACTGGGTTATGTCGCCGGTCTGGCCGGCGGCACGAAGCGTATCGAGGTAATCCTCGTACTCTTCCTCGCTGACGACCTCGACGTTGAAGAGCATGGCGGAGTGATACTCGCCGCAGAGCTCAGCGCACTTGCCCGCGTAGGTGCCTTCCCGGGTCGGGATGAACGACCACTGGTTGTCACGACCGGGAATCATGTCCTTCTTGTAGAGGAAGTCGATGACCCAGAAGGAGTGGATGACGTCGCGGGAACGGAGCTCGATCTTGACCGTCTTGTCGACGGGCAGAACCAGCGTCGGCAGGCTGGCCTGGTCGATGTCGCCATTGGGCGCCGGCTGAGCCTGTACGCCCATGGTCCAGACGGCGTCGGAGCCGTCCTGGTCGTCGCCGTTGTACTGGAAGTCCCAGGCCCACTGCTTGCCGATGGCCACGATCGAGACATCCGGGTCGTCGTACTGCGTCTCGAGAATCGTCTGGTCGCGAGCCGTGAACGCGAAGAGTCCGAGCACGAGCACCAGCGGCACGACTGTGTAGAAGATCTCGATCGGCATGTTGTANNCCCCAGGTGACGATTCCGACGATCAGGAGCACGATCCAGGAGTTGACCCACAGACCCGAGATCATCTCGGTGTGGTTCGTCGCCTGCTGTCCATCGTCCTGAAATCCGGGAAGATACCCGTTCAACTCCGTCGTGGTGCATCCGGAGAGGATGACGGTTGCCGCAATCCCGACGGGGAGAGCAGCCCAACGGAGACGGCGTTTTGAGCGCACGATGCACCTTTCGGGACGCGGGTGTGACTCGTGTAAGTCTAAGGCAAGCTCACACGCGTTTCAGGACACTCGCTCAGCTTGCGGCTCCGGAGGCGCCTCAGAGAGTCAGTGGAAGCTGTCACCGCAGGCGCAGCTGCCCGCGGCATTAGGGTTATCGATGGTGAAGCCCTGCTCCGAGATCGTGTCTTTGAAGTCGATGGCAGCGCCGTCGAGATAGGGGATGCTCATGTTGTCGACGATGACCTCGACGCCGTTGAAGTCAACGGTCTCGTCTCCATCGAGGTAGCGCTCGTCGAAGTAGAGCTGGTAAATCAGCCCGGAGCATCCGCCCGGCTGAACGGCCACGCGCAAACGCAGATCATCGCGACCCTCCTGCTCGAGCAGGCTCTTGACCTTCAGGGCCGCAGCCTCGGTCAGGTTGACGCCGTGCGGGCGCGCCGCTTCGGCTGTTTCAGTGGGAACGATCGTGGTGTCGGTCATGTCAGTCCTCCTGATCCGAGTCTACCCGCGGCCACGGTCATGCAGGGCGCGCAACAGCAGTGCTTCGCTCAGGATGGCTCGGCGAAAGATCTCCAGATGCAGTGACTCGTTCGGGCTGTGCGCCCGCGAGTGCGGGTCCTCCACGCCGGTCACCAGGATCTGAGCCTCGGGGAACTCGCGAACGAGGTCGGAGATGAACGGAATACTCCCGCCCACCCCGATGTCGACGGGCTGGGCGTCGTAGCCACCCGCCAACGCTTCGCGAACGGCCGCGACCGCCCATCCGCTCGTATCGACGAGAAAACCATCGCCCAGATCGACATCTGAGAAGCTCAGCTCAGCTCCGAACGGCACCTTCTCCCGCAGGTGCTTCTCGAGGGCGGCGTACGCGTC
>DMUE01000165.1:0-1217 GCA_003476465.1 Microbacterium sp.
GTCGCCACAGCCAAGGCCGCGCTGCCCACCGATACCTCCGCGCCGAAGGCGTCGGCCTAGGCGACTCCCGACCGAAGGCCCCGCTCTCATCGGCAGATTCGAGGGTGGGGCCTTCGGCTTCCCCGGGGCCAGTTCAGGATATTCCGCCGTGTCCGACTGGCTGGCGCCTGGAACGACGCGGATGCGTGCCGGGGGCGATACCGCAGCGCCCTAGACTGTGCACGTGCTCGAGAACCCGCGCTCGCCGCGTGTGCGTGCCGTCGCCAAACTGACCAGACGAAGTGCTCGCCAGGGGACCGGGTTGTTTCTGCTTGAGGGGCCCCAGGCCGTCCGCGAGGCACTGACCCACCGGCCCGAGGTGGTCGTCGAGCTCTTCGCCACGCCTCTGGCGATCGAGCGGCACGATGAGCTGCGCGGGCTCGCCTCAGACGCCGGACTCGAGATCGAATTCACCACCGAGGCGGTGCTCGACGCGATGGCCGACACCGTGACCCCCCAGGGCGTGGTTGCGGTGGCCCGTCAGTTTCCGGTTGCGGTTCGCGACGTCTTCGAGTCATCGCCGCAGCTGGTGGCCGTGTGCGAGGAGGTGCGCGACCCCGGCAATCTCGGCACGATCATCCGAGCAGCGGATGCCGCGGGCGCTGACGCCGTCGTCTTGACCGGCCGGACGGTCGACCCGTACAACCCCAAGGTCGTTCGCGCTACGACCGGTTCGCTGTTCCATCTGCCGATCGCGCTGAGCACCGATCTCGCCGAGACGCTCGAGTTCGCCCGCGGGGCGGGCCTTCGGGTCATCGCTGCGGACGTCGAAGGTGACGATCTGCTCGAGGCTCGAGACGAGGGGCTGCTCGCCGGGCCGACCGCGTGGTTGTTCGGGAACGAGGCGCGGGGGCTCCAGGACGAGGCACTCGGCCTCGCCGATCGCGTCCTGAGGCTGCCCATCTACGGCCGCGCGGAATCGTTGAACCTCGCGACGGCGGCGAGTGTATGCCTCTACGAGAGTGCCTTCGCGCGGCGTTCCGCAAATTCCGTTTGAGGCCCACCGCCACCTGTTACGGTCCGGTAAAGGTCGTGTCACCTGCACGCCGGTTTCCGTTACCGGTGCATAGGGTGAGCTTCATGGTCAGCCAGAGCGACGCGCAGCCGAAGACGTCGAACATCTCCGCGCGCCGCGGCGAGCCCCTCGTCGTGGTCGAGCACGTCGATAAGCATTTCGG
>DMUE01000165.1:1273-2633 GCA_003476465.1 Microbacterium sp.
AAGACGGTGCTCGAGAACGTCACCCTCGGACCGATCCGGGTGCGCGGCATGAAGAAGAAGGACGCCGAAGAAATGGCGATGAGGCTGCTCGACCGCGTAGGTGTGGCGAACCAGGCGAAGAAGATGCCAAACCAGCTCTCCGGTGGCCAGCAGCAGCGCGTCGCGATCGCGCGGTCACTCGCGATGAACCCGAAGGTCATCCTGATGGACGAGCCGACCAGCGCCCTCGACCCCGAGATGATCAATGAGGTGCTCGATGTGATGGTCGGGCTGGCGGCGGACGGCATGACCATGATCGTCGTGACCCACGAGATGGGCTTTGCACGCAAGGCGGCCGACCGTGTGCTCTTCATGGCAGACGGGGCCATCGTCGAAGAGGCCACGCCCGAGCAGTTCTTCACCAATCCACAGAGCGAGCGCGCCCAGGACTTCCTGTCGAAGATCCTCGAGCACTGAGCGAGCGCCCACAAGACTTGGCCGTCACCGCGGCCGGGGCACTTCACAACAGGTCGCCGACCCGCGACCCCCACAGCAAAGGACAGGTAGGACATGAAACGCTCACGACTTTCCCTCATCGGCCTGGCGGCCGTCGGAGCGCTGGCGCTCTCGGCGTGCGCCGGCGGGAGCGGCGGAGAGACCTCGGTCGAGCCCGAGGAGTCCCCGTCGTTCGAGGCCGGCACCACGATGGCAGAGCTCGCCGAGGCGGGCACCNNATGGTCCCGAGGGCTTCGACGTGGAGATCGGCAAGATCATCGCCGCCGAGCTCGGCATCGCCGAGGATGACATCGAATGGGTCGAGACGGTTTCGGCCAACCGCGAGCCGTTCATCGAGAACGGTCAGGTCGACCTCGTGATCGCCACCTACACGATCAACGACACCCGCAAGGAGGTCGTATCGTTCGCGGGGCCTTACTACATGGCGGGCCAGTCGATCCTGACGCTGGCTGACAACGAGGACATCGAGAGCGAAGACGACCTCGTCGGCCAGCCGGTCTGCTCGGTCACGGGATCGACTCCCGCCGCCAACCTCGAGGCGCTCGGCGCCGAGGTGCTGCTGACCGACACGTACTCGAACTGCCTCGAGCCGCTGCGCAGCGGCGCCGTCGTCGCCGTGTCGACCGACAACGTGATCCTCGCCGGCCTCGCCGCCCAGAACGAAGGCGAGTTCAAAGTCGTCGGCGAGCCATTCACGGAGGAGCCCTACGGCATCGGGCTCGCACACGATGACACGGAGTTCCGCATGTGGATCAACGACGTGCTCGAAGAGGCCTACGAGGACGGTCGCTACCAGGAGGCCTGGGACGCGACGGCGGGCACCATCCTGCCGTACGTCGACCCGCCCGCGGTCGACCGGTACTGA
>DMUE01000109.1 GCA_003476465.1 Microbacterium sp.
CCACGCGCCGCTCGCTGAGCCGCCTCCTGCGCTCAGCCGGCGAGACGCTCCACTTCGTCGAGGACGCGCGCGTCGCCCAGAACGCGAAAGTGGCCCATCGTCTCCAGGATCACGTTCCGGGCCCCGGGGAGGGCGCTCCCGCCGGGGATGTGCGGATCGAAGCTGCCGTAGACCGACACGATGCGGGCGTTCACGGCGGTCTCGAGCAGCAGAGCGCGGATCGTCGCATCGCGCGGCGAGAAACCCCGTAGCGCCGGGTTGAGGAAGAAGCGCGCATACGTGGATCCGCCGAACGGCGTCGCGATCGCCACCATCCCGCGCACCTGATCCGGCGCTGCTCCCGAGATCATCGCCTGTTTGCCGATGAGTCCGCCCTTGCTGTGCGCCACGATGACCGCTCCCCGCAGGTCGTGCTCGTGCAGATAGTCCAGCACCGCGATCGCCGATTCGGTCACCGGCCGACCGTTGCGCCGCAGCGCGTCGACGACGTGCACCGGATGCCCGTGCCCGTGCATCGCGGTGATGAGCGGCAGCAGGAAATGCCACGATTCGTAGATGCCCGGCAACACGATGATCGGCACCCGGTCGCCGTCTCGGAACACCGCGGGGTCCGTGCGATCGAGCGCTGCCCGCACCTGGGCGACGAGGGCATAGGCGTAGTCGAGCAGCCAGGCACGGGCCCGAGCTGCGAGCGTTCGCAGCCGCCGCATCAGGTCGCCTGCCTCGCGCGCCGCCCGCCCGCGAGAAAGGCTTCGATGGCGGATGCGGTGGCTCGCGGCGCGGTGTCCTGCACGACGTGCGCGCGGCCGGGCACGAGGACGAGGTCCGCATGACGGGCGCGGTCGCGCAACGCCCGGCACCATTCGAGGCCGGCGATGGGGTCGCCGCCGCCGCGGATGATGAGTGCAGGAGCGCCGACTTCAGACATCCGCTGCTCGATCGGATACCTCATCATGTGGCGCACCTGCGAGGAGTACCAGGGGATGCCGCAGCGGACGTAGTCCGCCAGCAGGATCGCGTTGACCAGGGGCGGTTCGCGCAGCGCATCGGAGGCCAGGGCGAACGCCTGCGAGCGGAGCGAGCGGTGCCGGACGTCGACGACCGGGCCGATCAAGACGATCGCGTCGACGAGTTCGGGACGCTGCCGGGCGAGTTCGACCACCCACTGCGCGCCCATCGAGTGGCCGACCAGCACGGCGCGCGAGAGGCCGAGCCGCTCCAGCACGACGGCGAGGCCCCGAGCCATCCGCTCCGGTGGGAAATCGGTGCGGGGCCGGCCGAAGCTGCCGAATCCGGGCAGATCGATCGCGTGCACGTCCCGCGTCCGAGCGAGTACCTTCTGCAGGCGCGCGTAATACCGGTGAGACATCCCCACACCGTGCACCAGGACCACCGGCGCCGCGCCCATCCATCGCTCCTCCGCGCGGGAGGAGCTGACGCGGTAGCGGCCCTCGTCGACGATCATGTCTCGCACGCTTCGTCAGCCCGTCAGCCCGCCCGGGCGAAGACGTCCATGCCGAGGTCGGGATGATCGACGAAGACGCCATCGACGCCGGCACCCCGGATGACTTCCCATTCGGCCTCGTAGTCGCCGAACGCCTGCGCACCACCGTCGCCCCGGAAGTCGGCCACGAGGAAGGAGTTCTCGGGCCGACAGGTCCAGGTGAAGACCCCCAGTTCCCTCTCGTGCGCGTCGGCGACGACGGACGTGGGGCCCGTCATCCGGCCCAGCTTGCCGGGGGCGAGGATCACCCGTTTGTCGACGCTGATGCCGTCGAAGCGGCCGATCAGGGCGTCGAGGCCCGCGGGCTGCACCGTCTGAGGGTAGGTCGGGGCGTCCTGNNCGGCGAATCCGCCCAGCCGGCGGCGCGCAGTTCGCCCTCGACGAGGGGGACGACATCCAGGCCCGCGGCCGCGAAATACGTCGCGTGCTTGATCTCGAGCACCACCCCGATGTCGCGGCCCTGTGCGGCGGAGGCGTCGCGCACGAGACCGAGCACGTCGGAGAGCCGCAGAATCGGCTGCTGATCGTCGAAGCTCGCGCTCGACGGTCGGAGCTTCGGCAGCCGCTCCCGGCACTTCAGCGTCGCAAGTTCGGCCCACGCGAAGTCTTCGGCGAACCACCCCGTCAACACCGTGCCATCCACCGTCTTCGTCGTCCGCCGACTCGCGAATTCGGGTCGCGTCGAGACATCCGTCGTTCCCGAGATCTCGTTCTCGTGTCGCACGACCAGCACGCCGTCGCGCGTCGGCACGACATCGGGTTCGACGGCGTCGGCGCCCATCGCCAGCGCGAGGTCGTAGGAGGACCGGCTGTGCTCGGGGCGGTACCCGGGTGCGCCGCGATGACCGATCACGAGCGGGCGGCCGCGGAGACGGAGGGGGCGCATGTTTCCAGGCTATCCGCGGGGGCGCCGGTGCTCGCTCGGATGACCGGCCCCCTGCGCGCTCATAGTCCTCTCACAGCGCAATCCTGCGCGTCGCGGGCGGGGGTCGGATATCGTTGTTGAGCAGCATCCCGCTGTGGACACCGATTTTGGAGTGTGAGCGAGGCCATGGCCTTCAACAATCCCGCATTCAACAGTCCGGCCTTCCAGGATCCGCGCGCCGTGCAGACCTACCCCGGTGGATCGCAGGCCGCCAACCTCGGCCGCGGCACGCAGACGACAGCCGCCGCGCAGGCGGGCACCGATGCCGCCGCACAGGCGCGCCTCGAGGGCATGTACGCCGCGCCGCCGGCGGGCCCGATCGAGACCGACCGGATGAGCATCGAAGACACCGTCATGAAGACGATCGGCCTCTTCGCCGTTCTTCTNNCTCGCGACCCTCGCCGTCGTCGGGGTGACGCTCGCCCTGTTCGCAAACGGCAAGATCCGCGCATCCAAGAAGGCCACGAAGATCTTCCTGATCGCCATGGTCGGCTACCTCGTGTTCTCGCTGCTGAACCTCGTGCTCATGTGGACGAATGTGCTGCCCGCCGGCCAGGCCTTCGGCCTGTACAGCGCTTCGCTGAACATCCTGGGCATCAACATCCCGCTGGGCCTGATCATCGGCCTTCTCGTCGTTCTGATGGCCGCGTACTCGCTCGTGCTCGACTTCGACCAGATCCAGCAGGGCGTCCGCAACGGCGCTCCGCGCAAGTTCGCTTGGATGGGTGCGTTCGGCATCATGGTCACGGTCGTCTGGTTGTACGTCGAGATCTTGCGGATGATCGCGATCGTCCGCAGCAGCAACTAGCCCTGCTACACGAAAGGGGGTCGTCCGGTTTCGGACGGCCCCCTTTCGGTTCGACGGTTCGTCCTGTTCTCGTGGGTTCTCCTGTTCTCCGGGCGTGCCCGGCGGTACGGATGGCGGGGGTGGCCCG
>DMUE01000094.1:0-2982 GCA_003476465.1 Microbacterium sp.
ACCAACGACATCCAGATGGTGTCGACGGACCACTGCCCGTTCTGCATGAAGGGCCAGAAGGACATGGGTCTCGCGGACTTCTCGAAGATCCCGAACGGGATCGGCAGCGTCGAGCATCGCATGGACCTGCTCTATCAGGGCGTGGTCGACGGCAACATCTCCCTCGAGCGCTGGGTCGAGATCAGCTCGACGACTCCGGCCCGGATGTTCGGAATGTACGGCAAGAAGGGCGTGATCCAGCCGGGCGCGGACGGCGACGTGGTCGTCTACGACCCGAGCGGCCACACCTCCATCGGGCTTCCCACCGACCCGTCCGGTGCTCCGACCGGCCGCGTGCACCACATGAACATGGACTACTCGGCGTGGGAGGGCTTCGAGATCGACGGCCACGTCGACACCGTCCTGTCCCGCGGCAAGGTCGTCATCGACGGGAACCGGTACCTCGGCGCGAAGGGCGACGGCCGCTACGTCAAGCGCGGCCTCTCCCAATACCTCACCTGATGCCGTCCCCGGACGTGCGCTTGACGGAGGAGGAGAGCTGATGGAGTTCGGAGCGGTCCTGCAGACCAACCCGCCTGCTTCTCGCACGGTCGCGCTTGCGAAGCTCGCCGAGCAGCACGGGTTCAGCCACGTGTGGACGTTCGACTCGCACCTGCTCTGGCAGGAGCCGTACGTCATCTACAGCCAGATCCTCGCCGAGACGAAGCGCATCAAGGTCGGCCCCTTCGTCACCAACCCGGCGACCCGCGACTGGACCGTCACCGCATCGGTGTTCGCGACCCTCAACGAGATGTACGGCAACCGCACGGTGTGCGGCATCGGCCGCGGCGACTCTGCGGTGCGCGTCACCAACGGCAAGCCGACGACGCTGAAGGAGCTGCGCGAGTCGATCCACGTCATCCGTGAGCTCGCCAACTCCCGGGCGGTCGACTACAACGGCGCTACCCTGCGGTTCCCGTGGAGCGTCGGCAGCGAGCTCGAGGTGTGGGTGGCCGCGTACGGCCCCCTCGCCCTCAAGCTCGCCGGCGAGGTGGGCGACGGCTTCATCCTCCAGCTCGCCGACGTCGACATCGCCGAATGGATGATCGGTGCCGTCCGCACTGCGGCGGAGAAGGCCGGCCGCGACCCGATGTCGGTGAAGTTCTGCGTGGCTGCTCCGTTCTACATCGGCGACGACTGGCAGCACATGCGGGACCAGTGCCGCTGGTTCGGCGGGATGGTGGGCAACCACGTCGCCGACATCGTCGCAAAGTACGGCAGCAGCGCAGCGGTGCCCCCGGCGCTGACCGACTACATCGAGGGCCGCAAGTCGTACGACTACAACGAGCACGGGCGAGCGGGGAACACGCACACCGACTTCGTGCCGGATGAGATCGTCGACCGGTTCTGCCTGCTCGGCACGGCGGATCAGCACGTCGAGAAGCTCGAGCGGCTCAAGGCACTGGGCGTCGACCAGTTCGCGGGCTACCTCCAGCACGACAACAAGGAGGAGACCCTCCGCGTCTACGGCGAGACGGTCATGCCGGCCCTCCGCGACAGCATCGCAGCGAAGGCCTGACGGTGCTGCGCCCGGGGGAGGGAGTCGGATGAGCACGCAGACCCCGGTCGTGGAGGTGAGCGCGACGGACGTGCTGCCCGCACGCGGGCCGCGCGGGGGCGGGCGTCTGCGCCGGATCGGGATCGGCGCGGCGTCGCTCCTGCTGGTCGCCGCCGTGTGGGAGCTCTACAAGCTGCTCGGCCCGGCCGACGGGCTCGTGCTCGGCGGGACGCGGCTGCTGCCGCGCACGAGCGACCTCGCGATGCCCCATGTGACGGACATGTTGGTGCGGCTCGGGGAGCCGGTCACCCGGGCCGAGGGATCGCCGCCGCTCTGGCTCGAGGTCGCGGGCGCCGCGGGCGTCACCCTCGGCATCGCCGGGGTCGGCTGGCTCGTCGGCCTGGTCGTCGGAGTGGGCCTCGCGCTCGCCATGGTGCGCTGGCGCGTGGTGGAGTTCGCAATCCTGCCCTGGATCGTGCTCAGCCAGACGGTGCCGCTCATCGCATTCGCCCCCCTGGTGCGCAGCTGGGGCTCCCGCATCGAGATCGGCGCGTTCGAGTGGCAGGACTGGATGAGCGTCGCGGTCATCGCGTCCTACCTCGCCTTCTTCCCGATCGCGATCGGCGCCCTCCGGGGCCTGCAGTCCCCCGATGCGATCCATGCGGAGCTGCTGCGCTCCTATGCGGCGTCCTGGTGGGCGACCGTCGTGCGGCTCCGATTCCCGGCCAGCGTGCCGTACCTGCTGCCCGCGTTGCGACTCGCGGCGGCGAACGCGGTGGTCGGCGCCATCGTCGCCGAGGTCTCCACCGGGCTGCGCGGCGGGATCGGCCGGATGATCGTGCAGTACGCGGGGCAGGCCAGCGGCGACCCGGCGAAGTCGTGGGGGCCGATCTTCGGCGCCATCGTGCTCGGTCTCGTCGCGGCCGGATCGGTCGCGCTCGTCGGGGGAGTGCTGAAGGACTACCGGAGAGGCGAGGTCGACGCATGAGGACGGCGGTGGCGAACGAGAAGACGGGGTCGGCGGCGGCCGTCGCGGCGGCGGGGGTCGGCAAGGTGTTCCCGGCTGGCCGGGTGACGGCTTTGGAGGGCGTCGACCTCCAGGTCGCCGCCGGCGAGTTCGTCTCGCTGATCGGGCCGTCGGGCTGCGGGAAGAGCACCCTGCTGCGCCTGATCGCCGACCTCGACGAGCCGACCTCCGGCACCGTCGAGGTGTTCGGCAAGACGGCCCGACAGGCGCGGATCGACCAGGACTACGGCATCGCCTTCCAGCAGGCGGGACTGCTTCCCTGGCGCACGGTCGCGGCGAACATCGAGCTGCCACTCGAGCTGCACGGCGTCGGGAAGCCGGCGCGCGCCGGGCGGTCCCGGGAGCTCCTCGCGCTCGTCGGCCTCTCCGAGTTCAGCGACCGCTTCCCGGACCAGCTCTCCGGCGGCATGCAGCAGCG
>DMUE01000094.1:3003-5465 GCA_003476465.1 Microbacterium sp.
TGCTGCCGATGCGCCTCGGACCGTCAACGGAGCGGGGCGAGGGGCTGCGCGAGGACCCGGCGTTCTTCGCGATGGTGACCGCCGTCCGCGAGGCCCTGCACCAGGGTGCGCCGGCCCGGGGCGTGGACGACCGATGACGCCGCGGACCGGCGCCCTGCGGGCCGCGGCGCCCCTCGCCCTCGGCGCGGCGGTGCTGGTGCTCTGGCAGCTCGCCGTCACGGTGGCGGGCATCGACGACTACCTGCTGCCGAGTCCGCTGAGCATCCTGGACCAGCTCATCGAGTTCTGGCCGGCCGTCGTCGGCGCCATCGGCATCACGGGCCTGAACGCGCTGCTCGGCCTGGTCGTCGGCTCGCTCCTCGGCATCGCCATCGCGCTGCTCGCCTCCCAGAGCCGCATCGCCGACGAACTCACCGCCCCGCTCGTCGCGGCGCTCGCCGTCGTGCCGATCGTCGCCCTCGCGCCCGTGCTGAACACGATGTTCGGCGCCGACTCCGAGGTCGGCCGGCGGATCATCGCGGGGCTCGCCGCGTTCGTCCCGGTCTTCGTCAACACCCTCCGCGGGCTGCGGCAGGCTCGCCCGGTGCACCGCGACCTGATGCGCGCCTACGACGCGAGCCCCGCCCAGCAGCTGCGGATGCTGACCATCCCGGCGGCCCGGCCGTACATCTTCACGGGCATCCGCATCGCGTCCTCGCTGGCCGTCATCTCCGCGCTCGTCGCCGAGTACTTCGGCGGCCCGCGGGGCGGGCTCGGCAGCCTCATCTCGACGTCCGCCGCGACCAGCGCCTACGCCCGCGCCTGGGCCTACGTGGTCGGCGGCATCGTGCTCGGACTCGTGTTCTTCCTCGTGACCGCCGCACTGGAGCGGCTCGCGACCCCAGCGTCCCGCGCGCCGCTCGGCCGCGGACGGATCCCACGCACCACTGACGGCACCATGAAAGGGAAGTGACATGACACACAGCATTCGTCGAGCAGCGCTCGGCGCGGGACTTGCCGCAGGCGCACTGCTCCTCTCCGCCTGCTCCTCCGGCGACACCGGCGGAGACGGCGGCGGGAGCGACGGGGGCGGCGAGCTCACTCCGGTCACCCTCCAGCTGCAGTGGCTGCCCCAGGGCCAGTTCGCCGGCTACTACGCGGCGCTCGACCAGGGCTACTTCGAGGAGGAGGGGCTGGATGTCGAGATCGTCCCTTCCGGCGGCGACATCGTGCCGCAGGACGCGCTCGTCGCCGGCGACGCCGACTACGCCATCGCCTGGGTGCCGAAGGCGCTTGGCTCGATCGAGGCGGGCGCGAACATCACCGACATCGCTCAGATCTTCCAGCGCTCGGGCACGCTCCAGGTCGCCTGGGCAGACAGCGGCATCGAGTCGGTCGCCGACTTCGAGGGCAAGCGGATCGGCAGCTGGGGCTTCGGCAACGAGTGGGAGATCTTCGCGGCGATGGCCGCGCAGGGCCTGGACTCGACGACGGTGCAGATCATCACCCAGGACTTCAACATGAACGCCTTCCTCGAGGGCGACATCGATGCGGCCCAGGCGATGACCTACAACGAGTACGCCCAGCTTCTCGAGACGGTCGACCCCGACACGGGCGAGTTGTATCAGCCCGAGGACTTCACCGTCATCGACTACAACGAGGAGGGCGGTGCGATGCTCCAGGACGCGATCTGGGCGGACACCGAACGCCTCGAGAGCGACGAGGAGTACCAGGAGACGACGGTCGCCTTCCTGAAGGCGGTCATCAAGGGCTGGCTCTACGCCGCCGAGAACCCGGAGGAGGCCGCCGACATCACCATCGAGGAGGGCTCCGGCTGGGGCCTCACCCACGAGCTGTGGATGGTGAACGAGACGAACAAGCTGATCTGGCCGTCGCCGGACGGCATCGGCATCATCGACGAGGCCGCGTGGGACGCCACCGTCGAAGGCGCCCTCTCGGCGACCAACGAGTCCGGCGCCCAGCTCATCACCGAGGAGCCGCCGGCGAGCGCGTGGACGAACGAGTGGATCCAGAAGGCCCTCGACGAGCTGGAGGGCGAGGATCTCGACCTCACCGGTGAGGGCTTCGAGCCGATCGAGGTCGAACTGACCGAGGGCGGCGCCTGAGCCGCACCCCCCGGCCGGCATCCGGGCCCGCGTGGCCCGGATGCCGGCTCCCGCTCCGCCAGAATGGACGACATGACCGTCACGGCCGACTCACCCGCCACCGATCTCGGACGCCGCGCCCTCGATCTCGACCGTGCGCACGTCTTCCACTCCTGGTCCGCGCAGGGTGCCCTCGCGCCCCTCGTGATCGCGGGAGGATCGGGCAGCACGGTGTGGGACGGCGACGGGACGCGCTACCTCGACTTCTCCAGCCAGCTCGTCAACGTGAACATCGGGCACCAGCACCCAAAGGTCGTCGCGGCCATCCAGGCCCAGGCGGAGCTGCTCGCGACGGTCGCCCCCGCGCACGCCAACCTC
>DMUE01000094.1:5481-8887 GCA_003476465.1 Microbacterium sp.
GTGGCCACCGGCGACTGGCGCCGCGTGCCGAACGAGTACGCTCGCGGCCACGTCCACTTCTTCGGGCCCTTCGCCTACCGCAGCGAGTTCTGGTCTGACAGCGCGGAGCAGGAGAGCGAGCGCGCGCTGCGCCACCTCGAGCGGATCATCCAGTCCGAGGGGCCCTCGTCGATCGCGGCCCTGCTGCTCGAGACGATCCCCGGCACCGCGGGTGTCCTGGTGCCGCCGCCCGGCTACCTCGCCGGCACGCGTGCTCTCGCCGACAAGTACGGGATCGTGCTGATCTTCGACGAGGTGATGGCGGGCTTCGGCCGAACCGGCGACTGGTTCGCGTTCCAGAACCCCGGCATCAACCCGGAGGGTGTCGTGCCGGACCTCATCACCTTCGCCAAGGGCGTCAACTCCGGCTACGTGCCGACCGGCGGCGTCATCATCCCGGCGTGGATCGCGGAGGCGTTCGACGAGCGTGTCTTCCCCGGCGGCCTCACCTACTCCGGTCACCCGCTGGCGATGGCGTCGATCGTGGGGGCCCTCGACGCGATGAGCGAGGAGGGCATCGTGGAGCATGCCGCGCAGATCGGACGGGAGGTCCTGGGCCCCGGCCTCGCCGCGCTCGCCGAGCGCCACGCGATGATCGGCGAGGTCCGCGGTGTCGGCGTCTTCTGGGCGCTCGATCTCGTGTCGGATCCGGCGACCCGCGAGCCGATCGGTGCGCCCGATCTCGGGAAGCTGAAGAGCGGCCTGATGGAGCGCGGCTACCTGCCCTTCACNNTGGAACTGCCGGACAGCGGGCGGAGCTCCTCGGGGCGAACCGCGGGCGAGGCACCGGCCGATGTCGGTGCGCTCGCATACCGTGTGAGCATGCGCATCCTGCACACCTCCGACTGGCACATCGGGCGTTCGTTTCACGGCCATGCCACACTGGATGCGCTCGCGACGGTGCTCACCGAACTCGTGGCGCAGGTGGCGCAAAACGCGGTCGATCTGGTCGTGATCGCGGGCGACGTCTTCGACTCCGCGACGCCCGCCGCCGGGTGCTATCCGCTTCTCACCGACACGCTCTCGGCGATCCGCGCCGCGGGAGCCCGCGTGGTCGTGACGAGTGGCAACCACGACAGCGCCGCGCGGCTGGGGTTCCAGTCCACCTTCGCTGCGGCATCCGGTATCCACGTCTTGACACGGCCCGACCAGGTGAGTGTGCCTGTCACCCTCGTAGACGAGCACGGCCCCGTGCACGTCTACGGCATCCCTTTTCTCGAGCCCTCGCTCGTGCGACATGTCTGGCCTGAGGTCACTCTTCGCACCCAGGAGCAGACGATCGCTCATGCGATGAGGCTCGTCAACGACGATCGGGCCGAGCGCGGTGGGCGCTCGATCGCGATCGCCCACTGCTTCGCTGCCGATGTCGAACCCACGCCCGGCGTCGAGCGCGAGATTCGCCAGGGCACCCTCGATGTCGTACCGCGCTCGACCTTCGATGGCCCCGACTACGTCGCGCTCGGGCACATCCACGGTCGCAACGAGTTGTCGGCGCGTGTGCGGTACGCGGGCGCGCCGCTGCACTACTCGTTCGGCGAGCAGAACAAGCCGCGCGGGTCGTGGCTTGTCGATCTGGATGCCGCGGGCCTCGCAGCCGTCGAGTGGCTGCCCCTGCCCGTCCCGAGGCGCCTGGTCACGTTGTCGGGCGCGCTGGACGAGCTGCTTGCGGACGACCGGTTCGGCGACGACCGCGATGCATGGGTGTGCGCACGCTACACCGATGCGACCCCGCAGCCAGACCCGATGCGACGGCTGCTGACGCGGTTTCCGCATTGCGCGACAGTGCAGCACGTTCCGGCCACCGCGGCCGACAAGGGCGAGCGTTCGTACGCGTCACGGGTGCGCGAGGCGCGGGACGACGGTGAGCTGATCTCGACGTTCCTGGCGCACGTTCGACAGGGTGAGGCCGCCGATCTGCGAGAGGCGGAGATCCTGGCGGAGGTGATCGTGGAGAGCACCCTGTCTGAAGACCGATCCGCGGGGATACCCGTATGAGGATGCATCGCCTCGAGATCGAGGGTTTCGGTCCGTTTCTGAGGCGACAGGTCGTCGACTTCGACGCCTTCGCCGCCGACGGCATCTTCGTCATCTCCGGTCGAACCGGTGCGGGCAAATCGAGCATTCTGGACGCCGTCTGCTTCGCCCTCTACGGCTCGGTGCCGCGGTACGACTCGGGCGAGAAGCGCCTGCGCAGCGACCACTGTGCGATAGATGACCCCACGCTCGTCGCCCTCGAGTTCTCCGCCGGGGGCGACAGGTGGCGGGTCGAACGGTCGCCCGAGTACGAGCGCGCCAAACGCAACGGCACGGGCACCACCACCGCACCACCGCAGGCGCGCCTCTTGGTGCGGCGAGGTGAGGACTGGGAGGGGCGTGCTGCCCGGCCGCGCGATGTCGGCGAGGTCCTGCACGAGATCCTCCCGCTCACGCAGGAGCAGTTCCTTCAGGTGATCCTGCTGGCGCAGAACAGGTTCGCGCGGTTTCTGCTCGCCAGCCAAGGTGAGCGGCAGGCCCTGCTTCGCACCCTGTTCGGCACGCGGCGGTTCGAGCAGTATGAGCACGCGCTCGAACAACGACGCAAGAACTCCGAGGGCCGTGTCGCTCTGGGCCGAGACGCGCTGGGGCAGCGCCTCGAAGAGGCCGAAACGCTGGTCGTCCTTCACGGGCTCGATGACGAGGAGACAGGCCATGCGGGCACAACCGGCACCGCCGAGGTCGGCACAACCGGCACCGCCGATATCGGCGCGAGCAGCACCGCCGAGCGAATCGAGCGTCTGAAGCAGGCCACCCAGCGTGCCGCATACCGCGCCGAAACCGCCGGTCTCGCCCACGATGAGGCTCGCGCCGCCCGGGATGCCGCCGATGAGGCGCTGGCCGATGTGATCGCGCGCCGCGAACTGCAGGAACGGCGCGACCGCGCCCGTGCCCGCCTGGCGTCGCTCGAAGCAGAGACGGCGCGCATTGATCAGGCTCGCGGCGAGCGGGATGCCGCGCTCCGAGCCGAACGTGCGCGCGAGGGCATCCGTGGGTTCGAGACCGCTCGTTCGGCGGCAGCGCAGGCCGAGGAGGAACGCGACCGCGCCCAGGCCGCGTGGGCGGCCCTGGCGGCGACCGCCTCATTCGGCGTGGACGTTGCGCTCGAGGATGGGGCCCCGCGCCTCGAGCCAGACGATCTGGCCGACGTGATCGACGTGATAACCCAGGCCATCGGAGGGTGGCAGCCCCTGCTCGATCGCGAGAACACCATCGCTGCTCGTCGCGCCGAACACGACGCCAGCCGGGCGGAGCTTGCTGCCCTCGACGATGCAGTCGCGGCTGTGCTCGCCGAGCGCCAGAGCGCATCGGCACGGCGCGACGAGATCGACCG
>DMUE01000226.1 GCA_003476465.1 Microbacterium sp.
CCCGACGAACCCGACAACGCCGGGGAGCGGAGGAAGCGGAGTCACCCCCATCGCCGGCGACGAGCTTGACGGCAGCAACCAGGGCGACGTCACGGCCCCGGCCGTCGCCGAGGCAGGTGGTCCCGTGACGATCACCGTGGGATCGGAGTATGCCGGGGTGGCGGTCGAGGTCTGGATGTACTCGACGCCGGTCAAGATCGGCACCGGCACGATCGACGCGTCCGGTCGGATCTCCGTCACGATCCCGGCGGACGCCGCCACGGGCACGCACCGACTCGTCGTCTACGCGGCCACCGGTGAGATCCTCGGATGGACGAGCATCCGGATCGTGGCGGATGGCACGCTGGCCCAGACTGGGTCGGATGAAGAGGGCACCACGCTGGCCATCGCGCTCCTGCTGATGCTTGCGGGGCTCGTCGCGATCGTCAGTCGGAGGCGCACGCGCGCCTCCGACTGACGCATTCGCCATTCGATTCGGCGTACATCTGAAAGGAATATCGGGCGAACGAGGGCGCGGAGAGGCCGAATCGGGCCCGATGAAGCCCGATATTCCTTTCAGAATTGCGGGACACCGTGGTCCGAGGTCTATCGCTCGGCGTAGAAGCACGGACCCCGGTGCGGAGCAACCCCGGTGCGGAGCGCGCTCGGCTTTGGAACGCTGGTGCACGCCAACCCCTCACCGAACGGAGGCGACACACATGTGGTTCGATTCCTGGTCCGACCTCGGGCGCATCCTGCTCCTCGGGACGGCGGCCTACCTCACCGTCATCGTCGTGCTGCGGATCTCCGGCAAACGTACGCTCGCCCAACTCAATGTGTTCGACTTCGTCGTCACCGTCGCCTTGGGATCCATCCTCGCCACCGCACTGCTGAGCTCGACGGTGTCGTGGGCGGATGGTGCGACCGCGTTCGCCCTGATCGCCGCGTTGCAGTTCGCCATCGCGTGGGTTTCGTCGCGCTGGCGCGGCGCGCGAAGCGCCCTCACCTCGGAGCCCGTGTTGCTCCTCTCGGACGGCGTCATGCGGAGCGAGGCGCTGCGTCGCGCGCGACTGGCCGAGTCCGAGGTTCTGCAGGCGATCCGCAGTTCGGGCTCGGGCGATACGGCGGACATCGCCGCCGTCGTGCTTGAGACGAACGGGAAGATCAGCGTCATCAGCGCGAGCAAACTCGGTGACGGCTCGGCGCTCGACGGCGTCGTCGGCGTGGACCAGCGCCCTACCCCGGGGACGTAGCGTCGAGGCATGGCGACGCGACTTCTGCTCATCTCCGACACGCATGTGCCGGATCGGTCCCGCGACATCCCCGACGCCCTGCGCGCGGTCGCCGATGCCGCAGACCTGATCGTGCACGCGGGGGACTGGACCGCCGCATCCGTTTTCGACGATCTCGCCCAACACGGTGAACTGATGGGCGTGTACGGCAACAACGACGGCCCCGAGGTGCGCGCGCGCCTGCCCGAGATCGCGCGGCGCGAGATCGAGGGCGTGCGCTTCGCCGTCATTCACGAGACCGGTGATGCCAAACGCCGACACAGGTGGACGGATGCCTCGTTCCCCGAAACCGACGTTCTGATCTTCGGGCACAGCCATATCCCCTGGGACACCGTCACCCCCGGCGGTCTCCGCCTGCTCAACCCGGGCTCACCGACTGATCGACGGCGCCAGCCACACCGCACCATGATGACCCTGACCGTCGATGACGGTGTGCTGCGCGACGTGGCGCTTGTCGAACTCTGAGGGCCTCAGCTCGAACTCTGAGGACCTCAGCGCGCGAGCGCGTCCCAGTCGATTTCCATCCGGTCCGGCTGCGACGCCGAGATACGCGCGGGCAAAACGGCGCCGACCCGCGGCCAGTACCGGCGCGATGTGACGACCTCCGTGTCCACCCGGACGGGCTCGATCCCGGGAGCCACCACGACGACCTCGAGTGTGCAGGCCTGGTACCGGGCTCGACCGACCGGGCTCGAGGCGGACACGATGCGTACCTGACCCGGAACCGCATCGCCGAGGGGGTCGCCCGCGAGCTTCTCCAGCTGCGCCGCGACGTTCTCGATCTCATCCACCGTCGAAGCCTAGCGGGGCCCCGGCATCCGCCCACCCCTGCCCGGTGCCGGCGGACCGGTCAGGCGCCGAGAGACAAGTTCGGCCATTCCTCGATGCCGAACTCGTGCCGGAGCGCGCTGCGTGCGCCGAGCCATCCGCCGAGACCGTGCACTCCCGGTCCCGGCGTGACGGACGCCGAAGCCAGATAGACGCCCGGGAGGGGGGTCCGCCACGGATCCGGGCTGAGCACGGGGCGGCGGACGAGCTGGAACAGGTCGGGCGTGCCCGCCGAGATATCACCACCCGGGTAGTTGGGGTTGTGTTCCTGCAGCTCGGCCGCCGTCCACGACGACATGCCGACGATCGTGTCGCGGAAGCCCGGGGCGAAACGCTCGATCCGACGGATGACGGCCTCCGACCGATCCGCGGTGCTGCCGGACGGCACGTGGGTGTACGTCCAGAGCGTGTGCATCCCCGCAGGCACGCGGGTGTCGTCGAACACGGAGGGCTGAGACGCCAGCACGTAGGGCAGTTCGCTGAGCCGGCCCCGGGCGACGGCGTTCTCGCTCGCCGCGATCTCGCTCCGCGTCCCCCCGAGGTGCAGGGTGCCCGCGCGATGGAGTTCGGGATGCGTCCACGGCACGGGTTCGGAGAGGGCGAAATCGACCTTGGCGGAGGCGTTGCCATACCGAAAGTTCGCCATCGTGCGGCGGTAGCGGGCGGGTAGTCGCCTGCCCGCGATCTGTACGAGGGCGCGGGGCGTCAGATCGAGCAGCATCACCCGGGAGCGTGGAAGATCGGTGAGGCTCGTGACCTCGACGCCCGTCTCCACGGTTCCACCGTGAGCCAGGAGGTCCTCCAGCATGGCGTCGGCGATCGCCTGGCTGCCGCCGCGGGGGATCGGCCAGCCGCGCGCGTGGGCGTAGGCGGTGAGGGCGAGACCCGCGCCCGACGACGCCAGGCTCGGCAGGGGGAGAGAGGTGTGGGCGGCGGCGCCGGTCAGCAGCGCGGGCGCGGCGCTGCCCCGGAACCGGGCGTTCCACGCGTGCGTGCCCTGCTCGAGCGTTGCGGCGCCGAACGCGAGTGCTGTCGTGAGGCTCGTCGGCACCCGCAGGAGCGTGTTTCCGGTGAGGTCGGCGACGTGCCCGGCCCGCTCCGCGAGCGGTCCGACGAGGGACGCGTAGGCCGCGCCATCCGTTCCGAGACCCTCCCGCGTTCGCTCGAGGTCGCGATAGGCGATGGCCGCGCGGCCCCCGTCCAGGGGGTGCGCGAAGGAAACGTCCGGGGTGATGAAATCGACGCGACGTGCGAGGTCGAACTCGCGGAAGAAGCGGGATTCGAAGGCCAGCGGATGCACCGCCGAGCACACGTCGTGGACGAACCCCGGCAGGGTCAGCTCCCGCGACGCCGTGCCGCCGCCGACGCGGTCGGCCCGCTCGAAGACGCGCACCGACAGGCCGGCGCGCGCCAGGGTCACGGCCGCGGCGAGTCCGTTCGGGCCGGCGCCGACGACGACCGCGTCGACCTCGGTCGACCGGCTCTCACCTCGGCGACGCGTCACGCCTCGTCGCCCCCGCGCGGATCGGCGTCACCGTCGACGGCGCCCGTGCCCTGCTCATCGGCCGTGGAATCTTCGGCCGAGCCGCCGAGACCCTCCGCGAGGTAGGCGAGCCGATGCAGGGTTTCGGCGTTTCTCCAGCGCAGGAGCGCGTCGGCGATCGGCCGAGGGACGAGCTTGGCGGGTCCGGTGTGGGCGTGCTCCTGGATGCGGACGACGCAGCCCTCGCCCCGCGGCTTGACGTCGATCGTCACGCGCGCCTCGCCGATCGGGCAGCCCTTGGCCTGCATCACCATACGATGCGGCGGATTCCATTCCAGGGAGGCCGTTTGGTCGTCGATGAGCGCCGGCCACACCCCGACCGAATGGTGCAGGCGCCCGCCCGCTTCCGGCCAGGTGGCGTCGACGTCGCGCATGCGGGTCGCGCCGACGACCCAGGCGGGGTAGAGCCATCCGTCTTCGAGGACGCGAAAGACCGCCTCGGGCGGGCAGTGCAGGACTCTGACGTTCCGTGCCATGGGCTCTCTTCCGTGTGCGACGTATCCGCGGACCTACTCTCCGATTGTCCTATGCATCGGATGCGTGCGCCCAGGGCTTGACACGGCAGGGGCGGGATCCGCAGCCCCGGTCGACGGCGGAACCGACGGCGCGGATTCTCGTGCCCGCGCCCCGCCGGCGCAAGTGGGTGGCGTGNNGCACTCACCTGGCAGGGCAAGCGTTCCCTCGCGGTCGAGGATGTACCCGATCCGCGGATCGAACAGCCGACCGATGCCATCGTCAAGATCACCTCCACCGCGATCTGCGGCTCCGATCTGCACCTCTACGAGCTGCTGGGGCCCTTCCTCGATCGTGGTGACATCCTCGGTCACGAGCCGATGGGGGTCGTCGTGGAGGTCGGTTCGGAGGTGACCAACCTCGCCGTCGGCGACCGGGTTGTCGTGCCGTTCACCATCTCGTGCGGACACTGCTTCATGTGCCGCCGCGGGCTGCAGTCGCAGTGCGAGACGACGCAGNNGCCGATGTGCCCGAGGGCGGCACGCTCGCCGTGATGGGGCTCGGTCCCGTGGGCCAGTTCGTGGCCCGTGTCGGCGTGCACCACGGCTTCCGCGTGCTCGCGGTCGATCCGGTGCCCGAACGTCGTGCCATGGCCGAGCGGCACGGTGCCCTCACCTACGACCTCACCGACACGATCGTCGACGAGCTGCGAGAGCTCACCGAGGGACGCGGCGCGGATGCGGTCGTCGACGCCGTCGGTATGGAGGCGCACGGCAATCCGGGTGTCCATGCGGCGCAGAGCGCGATCGGACTGTTGCCGGATGCCATGGCCCGGCCGCTCATGGAGAAGGCGGGCATCGATCGAATGGCGGCACTGCACACATCGATCGACGTCGTCCGGCGCGGGGGCACGGTCTCGCTCAGCGGTGTGTACGCGGGGGATGCCGATATCCTGCCCATGAAGACGATGTTCGACAAGCAGATCAGCATGCGCATGGGCCAGTGCAACGTCAAGCGCTGGATCGAGGACATCCTGCCACTGGTAGAAGACCCGAGTGATCCGCTCGGCGTCATGGACCTGACGACGCATCGCGTGCCGCTCGAGCGCGCCCCCGAACTCTACGAGACGTTCCAGAAGAAGGAGGACGGCTGCATCAAGGTCGTGCTCACACCGTGACCGCCCTGCCTCCGGTCGTGCTGGTGGCCTGGGATCCGATACGTGATTAGCATGGAGGCATGACTTCGCCCCAGAGCACCCCCGTGCAGACCCTGACGCCCGTCCCCGCAGACAAGAACCTACTCCTCGGACAGCCCCAGCCCGACGTGCAGGATGCCGCGGCGTCCTGCTGCGGCGGTGGGTGCTGCAGCAGCTGACCGCCGACGTCGACCAGCAGCCACCGGCTGCGGCAGATGACGCCCCCGATCCGCCGGAAGGTCAGTGGGCCAGGGGAGCGCTGGGGGAGTCCGCGGGCTTCCGGATGAAGAACGCCAGCACGACCGCGGGGGTTGAGATGATCGCCGCAATCATGAATGCCGACCGCACCCCCGAAGCCTCTGCCGGGATGTCGCCGAGGCCCCCGGCGGCGGCGCCCGCCGCGACGGACGACATGACCGTGATGAGGAGGGCGATGCCGGCCGCCCCGGCGACCTGCTGGATCGTCGCGAGGACAGCGCTGCCGTAGGAGTACAGGTGGGGCTCCAGGGAGCCGAGCGAGGCGGTGAAGAGCGGCGTGAACGAGAGCGCAAGCCCGACCGAGAGCACGGTCTGCGCCACCACGATGACCGGTATCGGCGTCGCCTCGCCCAGCATGGTGTAGAACCAGAGCGTCGCACTGGCGATGATCGACCCCGGTACCACGAGTACGCGCGCCCCGTACGTGTCATAGACGCGGCCGATGAGCGGACCGAGCAGTCCCATCACGAGGGCGCCCGGCAGGACCACGAGACCGGTCTCGAGCGCGGAGATCTCGGCCACCCGCTGCAGGAAGAGCGGGAGCACCGTGATCGCCCCGAAGAACGCCATCGAGACGATCAGCATCAGCGCGATGGACAGCGTGAAGTTCAGCGAGCGGAAGACGCGCAGATCGAGCAGCGCCGCATCGCGCACCTGCAGCCGCAGTTGGCGCCAGATGAACAGCCCCAGCGTGATGATACCGATCGAGAAGGACGCGACCAGGGTAACCGTCGAGAGCGACTCCGCAGTGGCGCCCGCGTCGTGACCGCCACCGATCTGGCTGAGCCCGAATACCAGTCCACCGAAACCGAATGCCGACAGCACGACCGACAGGATGTCGATCGGGGCCGTGCGCGTATCGCCGAGGTTGGTCATCCAACGCGCGCCCGCAGCCAGAGCGACGAGCGCGATCGGCAGAACGAGCCCGAAGATCCAGCGCCAGCCGACCGTCTCCAGCAGCAGCCCCGAGACCGAGGGGCCGATAGCGGGTGCGAGGGCCATCACGACGCTGACGCGTCCCATCGTCCGGCCCCGCAGGTGCGGGGGCACGATCGTCATGAGCGTGGTCATCAGCAGCGGCATCATGATCGCCGTGCCGGAGGCCTGCACGACGCGCGCGCCCAGCAGCATCTCGAATCCCGGCGAGACGAAAGCGAGGAGCGTTCCTGTCGAGAAGAGGCCCATCGCGGCGAGGAAGACCTGCCGCGTCGTGAAGCGCTGCAGAAGGAATCCGGTGATCGGGATGACGATCGCCATGGTCAGCATGAATGCGGTCGTGAGCCACTGAGCCGCGACCGCGGTTATCGAGAGGTCATCGATCAGGTGCGGGATCGCGACACCCATCGTCGTCTCGTTCAGAATCGCGACGAAGGCAGCGGCCAGAAGCAGCCAGATGATCCGGTTCTGCGCGCGGGTCAGTCCGTGCGCTCCGTCGGCGAGGCTCGCCGTCTGGATACCGCCACTGGGGACACTGGCACCTGTCTCTTATACACATCTCCGAGCCCACGAGACAAGAGGCAATCTCGTATGCCGTCTTCTGCTT
>DMUE01000163.1:0-843 GCA_003476465.1 Microbacterium sp.
CACTTCTTCGAGCACTACAAGGACCTCGAGCCGAACAAGTGGGTCAAGGTCGACGCGTGGGGCGATGTGACCGAGGCCGAGCGTCTCGTCGCCGAGTCCATCGAACGCTTCGACGAGCACGAGGGACGCACGAAGACGCAGGGTGAGGGCGAAGCGCCCAAGTCCGTCTCCTCGCGGTAGGACGACGCGTCAGTCGCGGCGTCCCGCCGCGGCCCCCTCCGCTTCCGAGCCGGGGTCGATCAGCGGGTGGTCCCGATGGTCGCGATCCGAGGTCTGCACAGGAACGGCCGAAGTGAACTCGGTTGCCCGGGCTTCGCCATCCGCGTTGCCCGAGAACAGGCCGGCCCGATCGCGCGGTTCGACAGCGCCACCCGCTTGCGTCGCAGACAGCTGCACGTCGCCCGGGTCGCCCACGAGCACCCGCTGCAACGGCAGCGACAAAGCATCCTTCTCGCGGACCCATTCCACAAGCGATTCCCGGACGATGCAGCGCAAGTCCCACAGTGCCGCCGAGTCCGAAGCACTGACGAGCACGCGAACCCGAACGAGGCCGCCCGTTGCGTCGGTCACCTGCAGCACCTCGGTACGGCCGTCCCAGAGTGGGGTGCCGCTGAGAACCTGGGAGAGGTGAGAGCGCATGGCGTCGGTCGAGACGCGCCAGTCGAGGTCGAGTTCGATCGCCCCGACGATTTCGCTGCCGTACTTCGTCCAGTTCTCGAACGCGGTCGAGGTGAAGTAGCTGCAGGGCAGCACGACCGTGCGCTGATCCCAGGTCATCACGACGACGTACGTCAGGGTGATCTCGTGGATCCGGCCCCACTGACCGTCGACGACGACCACATC
>DMUE01000163.1:867-3767 GCA_003476465.1 Microbacterium sp.
CGGTAGTGGCTGAGGCTCAGATCGGCGATGAAGAGCAGCAGTTGACAAGCTAGCCATGCACCGGAGGAGATCAGCGCGATCAGGAGCGCGTGGTCTATGACGGGCCGCCACGGGGTATCGGGGAAGCTGACCGCCACGGCGATCCACACCCCTATGACGAGCAGGGTCACCCGGAAGGGCGAGCGCCCGCGCTTGATGAGGCTGGTCGCCCAGGTGCGGTGGCGCGACGCCGTACGGATGACGAGCGACGCCACCGCCGAGATGACGAAGACGGCGACGAGGGCGCCCACGAGGGTGAGCGAGAAGGTCAGTAGTGTCGACCAGGGTTCGGGCATGGCTCTCCGATCGGGTCCCTACCAAGCTAGGCACGGCCCCCTGCCGGTCCGCAAACCGAGGGAGATGTCGTCAGGCTTTGCTCAGCTACACGGGTTTCGCGCGGCTAGATATAGATGCCGCGTGCGGCCATGAAAACCTCGGGGTTGGTGCGTTCCCCGTTTATCCATACCTCGAAGTGCAAATGGCAACCATAGGAGAGGCCCGTCCTGCCCTCACGCGCGATGAGCTGACCCGCGCCGACTCGGGCCCCGCGACCGACGATGAAGCCGCCGTTCTGAATGTGCGAATACCGCGTGACGACCCCGCCGCCGTGGTCGATGTGGATCTGATTGCCGCTCTGTCCGTTGCCTGCGGCGTATGTGACAACGCCGCTCGATGCCGCAAAGATGCCGGCGCCGCAACCGGTCGACATGTCCGTGCCGTTGTGGTAACCGGTGCATCCGTATCCGGGTGTGCACAGCGTTCCACGCGAGCCGTATCGATCGCTCGGGCGTCCGCTCGAGGGTCGCGCCCAACCAGCCGTGCCGACCTGTCCGCCGGCACCGCCACCACCGCCACCACCGGCGCTGGCGCCGCCTCCGCCCGCGCCGCCACCGCCACCGCGGTTACTTGCGGCCGCTCGCGCAGCAGCTTCCGCAGCGAGGCGTCGAGCCTCTTCTTCGGCACGTCGCCGGGCCTCTTCTTCCGCCTTGCGCTTTGCCTCGACGCCCGCCTGGTATCCGGCGACCGTCTGGGCTGTCTGGTCCTTCAGGGCGGCGAGCTGGGCTTCGAGCACGATGAGATGCTCGGATTGCGCGGCAAGGGCGGCCTGCGCGGCGTCGGCGGCGGCCTGCGACTCGACCATCTTCTGCTCGGCGACCTGCTTCAGACGGTCACGTTCATCACGGGCCACGGATGCCTGGTCGCTCAGCGACTGTGCGGCGTCACGGGCAGATGCTGCTGTGGCGAAGGTGTCCTTGTTGCGCTCGAGAGCCTTGTCCATGCGGCCGAGGCGACCGAGGAGGTCGTCCGCTCCGCTTGCGGAGCCGGCGAAGAACAGCTCGAGCGAGGTGTCGTCTCCCCCGCTGCGATACAGCTGAGAGGCGACCTTCCCCGCACGCTCCGAGGCGGCCGACGCGGCAGCGCCCTGAGCATCCGCCTGCGCCTGCAGGTCGTCGGCACGCATGACCGCGGCGAGATACTCCTCTTCGGCCTGGAAGTATTCCATCGAGCGCTGCTCGGCGATCGCCTGCGTGCTCGCGACGTTTGCCTGCAACTGATTGATCAGGCCCTCAATGCGAGTGACCTCGCTGGCCTTCGCGGCCTCGTTGCCCTTCGCTCGCTGGACGTCGTCCCACGACGGATAAGTCGCTGCGAAAGCGGCGGGCAGCATGGGCCCGCCGATCGCGCCAGCCACGACGACGCCCAGGGCGCCGGCGCCGAGGATCCAGCGGCGGGAAACCGAGCGCTCGGCTTTCGCCGTGAAGGCCGGCTTTTCGCTCGCCGTCGTTTCGCAACCGCAGTCGGGATCGGACGCGTCGCGCACGAAGGTATCGCCGTGCAGAGCTGACACGTCGTCCCTCTCAATCGATACGTCAGTAACAGGTTTCACACTAACAACATCTTTAACATTCGCACCAGTGGCTCCCGTCGAGGACATCCGCAGGCCCGTCGGGCTGGCGTCAGGCAGGCAGAGCGCATTGTGCGCGGCCTGGGCTCTCAGCCTCCTCCGCGGGTTCGACGAAAGCGAGCGGACGCGCCCGCGATTGGCGGTTTCGTTTGTGAATGCATATGCTAAGCGTCGGTAGACGTGAGCCCTCGGGTTCATTCGGCCCCATCGTTTAGCGGCCTAGGACGCCGCCCTTTCACGGCGGTAGCACGGGTTCGAATCCCGTTGGGGTCACTCGTACAACTAAACAGCATGGCCCTGTAGCGCAGTTGGTTAGCGTGCCGCCCTGTCACGGCGGAGGTCGCGGGTTCAAGTCCCGTCAGGGTCGCTCTAAGCGACGGGCCCTTTCTTTTGAGAGAGGGCCTTTCGTCTAGATCGCGGCGGAGTCTCTTTCGAGCGGATGCCGCGAGGCTCTGTAGCTCAGTTGGTAGAGCGCACGACTGAAAATCGTGAGGTCACGGGATCGACGCCCGTCGGAGCCACTGTCGAAATCTTCAGATCTCCCCGGCTGGCGCGCCCTTGCACTTTTCCCCAACGCCTTTGCTGACGCCGCCTCCGAGGGCCTGGTCGAGCACAACCCTGGCGCGCAGCGCAACTCCCTCTCGGGCTCGGGAGTACCGCTCCGTGACCTGAAAGCTGGGGTGCCCGAGGGGCGCCTGCGCGTCCGGCTCGAACAGGATCGTGGCGAAGATGTGCCAGAGGTCGTGCACACGCAGGTCGGGACCACCGATCGCCGTGCGCAGCTCCACCGCAGCCGACCGCGCAGCCCACGTTGTGGTTGGCAAGCCGTCGGCACCGGGTACATCCGGCGAAGGTCCTGCATCGTTCCGAGCCGTCGGCACTGAGGTCCGATCACCCGCCGACCTTTGACCAGCATGCTTGACGACCCGAAACGGCGCGTCTACTGTTTGCGTGA
>DMUE01000201.1:0-1226 GCA_003476465.1 Microbacterium sp.
GCACCGCATCGAGGATCGGGGTGAGCCCGTCATCATCTATCTCGACGACCTCGGGCCTCTTCCAGATCTGCACGAACGCTTCCGTCAGGCGCGCGGTGCGGCCCGCGATTTCGGCGGTGCTCCACGAGGGGATGCCTGAGATCGCCCGGGTGAGGGGGATCCTGCTCTGCGGATACAGCACGTCGCGCTTCTCGGGATACGAGGCGTCGAAGCCGCGCTCACCGAGTGCCGCTTCGATCAGGCTCAGGTTGCCGAGCGTCGGGGCGAGTGCCCGGTGGCTGTTCTGCTCGTCCTCGCTGTAATCGGCCCAGGTGCGTTCGCCGTCTCCGGTCCACGTTTCGGCGGGCGCGAGCGGGAAGACATGCTCGATCTCCACCTCCTCGAGGCTCTCCGTTCCTGCGAGCCGGCCGAGGACATAGGCGGGGTGGGGGAGCGCGCCGTACTTCAGTTCCACCCGGACGCGCTCGTTGGAGGGCATGACCCGTGCGATCGCCCGGACGAGGGCGGCCCGGCCGTCGCGCCGCGCGCGGCACAGCCTGGCGACCAGTCGATCGTTCGACAGGCCCGAAATCGTGCGGCGCAGCAGCAGCGACTGCACGTTCTCGAGCGTGCCGATCAGTTCGTCGCGGTCGATCGCGCCGCGTGCATAGTCGTGGTACGCGGCCATCACGAGTGGATACATCGCCCGACCGAAGGTGTTCACATACCCGAGCTGCCGCGCGATCTCTGCGTCCGGCTCCTGCGATGGATCGAGCAGGATGCGGTAGATGTCCGAGTAGTCCCGCCACCGCGAGGCATCCGATCGCAGGGTGTCGAGGTCGACGCGCGGGAACGTCTGCCGGAAGGCGTCGTACACGCCGCGCTGGCCCGAAACGGCGACCTCGCGGCCCGTCGCCAGGACGAGGTAGTGGCGCCAGAAGCTTGCGATCGCGTCACCGGTGTTGCGCTCGATCGGCAGCCAGTAGGTGTCTTCGATCTCGCTCTGTTCGGTATGCGACAGGCCCATCAAAACGTAGTTGTGGATGAGTTCGTGGTCGCGCAGCGGCTCGCCCGTGGAGTTCAGGCTTTCGAAGATCTGCTGCGCGTTGGCACCCGCACCGAGCGTGATCGCGACGTGCTCGAGCCTCTGCAGCCCGCGCCAGATGCGCGGCACCTCTGCGAGGCGCACCTGGCTGCGGAAGAAGGCGTAGTTGTCGTCGAAGCGCGACTCGCGGAAGGCGTCTTCG
>DMUE01000201.1:1237-3793 GCA_003476465.1 Microbacterium sp.
CCGGCCTGCGGCATCCGTGTCCGTCGCAGAACCGGTGCTCTCGGTCGAGAGGATCGAGCCGATGAAGTGCATGCTCCGGTCGTCGCGGTCGGCGTCCGTGTCGGCGATGGTCCGAATGTCGGAGAGGAGCTGCTCGCACCCGCCGATGTCCCAGCGGTACTGGCGCTGATAGACGGGCACCACGATCGCGGTCTCGGGGGCTGAAAGCCACGCGATGGTGTTGACGGCGACGGCATCGACGTTCGTGGCACTGCCCATGTCGGTTGCTTCGCCCCCTGGTGTCGCCGACTGCGGACTGCGTGTCGCGGACTGCGTGTTGTCGTGGATGTGCGGGGCGGCTCACCCGCGCGCTCCAGTCTAGGCATCGCTCCGGCGCCCCTGTTTTTTCCCGGCTCGGCGTCCTGGTTGTGTTCAGGAGGCGGAGATAGGCTCGCCTAAGTTGGGCCTGTTAAAACGTGCTGGCCCTCTGACGAAAGGCATGTCCCCTCATGGGTTACATCAAATCCCAAGCGCTTGAAGAGACCGGCTATGTGGTGCTCGACTCCTACAACCAGGAGCTTGACCCCAAGGAGTGGCTCGACATCGAGTACAACGACTGGAAGTCCTCCGGCGACACGCGTTTCGCGCCGCTTGCGAGCGCTTTCGGCGAAATCGAGTGCAACGGCTTCTGGAACCACAAGCCGCCCCGCACCGACAAGGACGGCGTCTGGATCGACTCGCAGACCGAGAAGGCGCCGAACCTGACGCGTCGCGCGAAGGAGCCGGGCGCGAACGTCGGCCGTTGCCGCGTGATCGAGCTGCAGCCGAACACCTATGCGGACTGCCTCTACAACCTGCACCAGGACGACAACAACCGCCTGAACCCGGATGGCACGGGCTGGGTCGTCCGTGGGTTCTTCAACCTCACCGACGACAAGAACAGCTACTTCGTGCTGCGTCACAACCGCACCGACCCCGAGGGTGAGGTGCGCATCGCCCTCCCGGCCGGCGCGCAGCTGATCGTCGACACGCAGCGCCTGTGGCACGCCGCGACCCATCCGGGCACCGAGCCGCGCTACTGCCTGATCACCTCGTGGACCTCCGGGCCCGAGCTGGACGCCTACATCGAGAAGTACAACGGCCGCCCGCACGTGCCGAACTTCGAGGTCCCGCAGGAGGAGCTCGACGCGGGCCAGGCGGAGCAGACCCGTCGCCTCGCCGCGCGTGCCGCGTTCTACGCCGCCAAGGGTCAGGCCGAGAAGGTGGCGATGAGCGAGGCCTGAGTTCAGCGCGTTCGTCATCGGTCCCCGAGGATCGTAGCGATCGCTGCCCCCGGACTGCCAGAATGGTCACGACGAGGGGGCTGTCAGTGAAAAGGTCTGTCTGCGCGGTCACGGTCGGTGCCGTTCTCGCTGTGAGCTTCGGCCTCACCGGCTGCGCCTCGGGCTTCTCTGGGGTGACGCCGGGGCCGGCGACATCGGGGGTCGACGAACCGGCTTACTCGGCCACTCTCCACGTGAACATTCCCCAGGTGATGAAGGACAACGCGATTCCCGGCGCCGTCGTGCTGATTGATTCACCCGATCAGGGGCGCTGGACCGCCACGTTTGGGACCGCCGAGATCGGCGAGAACGTGCCGCCGACCCTCGACGACTACTTCCGGATCGGTAGCAACACCAAGACGATGACGTCGACTGTGATCCTGCAGCTGGTCGAGCAGGGCAAGCTGTCGCTCGATGATCCGATCTCGAAGTTCCGCCCCGATGTGCCCAACGGGGAGAACATCACGATCGCGCAGCTCTCGGAGATGCGCAGCGGTCTGTTCAGCTACACCTTCGACCCGGCTTTCAACGCAACTCTGGATTCGGACCCGCAGAATGCCTGGGAGCCGGATGAGCTTCTCGCGATAGCGTTCACACACCCCGCCAACGCTGCGCCCGGGACGGTATACGAGTACAGCAACACGAACATCGTCCTGCTCGGCCTGGTGATCGAGGAGATCACGGGGATGTCGGCTTCCGAGGCGTTCGACACGATGATCTTCGAGCCGCTGGGTCTGACACGCACGTCGCTCCCGGTGAACTCCGAGTTCGAGTTGCCATCGCCGCACGCCCAGGGCTATCAGTTCGGCACGAACGCCGACACGATCGATTCGTATGCGGTGCCGGCCGATCAGCTCCCGGCGGCGCTGGATGGCTCACTCCTGCCCCTGAACTACACCGACTCGAATCCCAGTTGGGCGTGGACGGCCGGTGGTGCCGTATCGACGCCCGCGGACCTCGCGACCTATGTGAAGGCCATGGTGGGTGGAGGATTGCTCGACGAGGCGACGCAGAAGGTGCGCATGGAGAGCATCCAGCCGATTGCGCCGGGTTCGACCGGCGGGGTGGGCTATGGGCTGGGCATCGCGCAGTTCGCCCCCGGCATCCTCGGTCACGACGGCCAGCTACCCGGGTTCTCGAGCTTCATGGCCTACAACATCGACACCGGTGACACGATCATCGTGGCGCTGAACCTCTCGGCCTCCCCCGTCGATGGTCAGAACGCGGCGGTAGTTGTAGGCAAGTCGATCATCGG
>DMUE01000201.1:3817-8724 GCA_003476465.1 Microbacterium sp.
GGCGGCGAGGTGCGCGGTGAGGCATCCGGTGCCGGTCAGATGTCGATGGATTCCCCGGGTTCGAGGGCGATGAACTCGCCGCCACCCTGTGTGGTCGCCCAGTGCAGAAGGGCGCGGTGCATGTCGCGCCCGACGACCGAGAGGGTCATGTCGTGGGTGCCGAAGGCGCGGCGGGGCTTCACGGCGAGGACGAAGTCCATGGCGTCGCCGATTCTGAGCCAGGGAGCGCCGAGGGGTGCGGCGAGGGCTTTGACGTCGACGCCCTCGGGTACGGCGTAGGAGTCGCCGGGGTAGTAGAAGACGTCGTTGACGAGGAGGCCGACGTTCTGGATGGGCGGGATGGAGGCGTGGATGACTTCGTGTTCGCCGCCGAAGAAGCGGAGGGTGAAAGGTTCGATCTCGACGGTGTCGCCCGGGTTGACGACGGTGACGTCGTAGTCGGATGCTGCGGTGGCGACGCCCTCTGGTGCGTAGATCGGGATGCCCGGGGAGGCTTTGAGGATGCGGTCGAGTTGTTCGGGCGTCCAGTGGTCGGGGTGTTCGTGGGTGAGGACGATCGCGACGACGCCCGTGAGGTCGGGGAAGGGGGTGCTGAGCGACCCCGGATCTATGACAAGCGAGCGCCCGGCTTCTTCGAGGAGGAGGGCGGCGTGCTCGTTCTTGGTCAGTCGCATCCCTGAATTCAACCGGGTTGGATCGCCCCGGGCAAGCGTCGCTCGCGGGGCGCGTGCTGATTTGTCGCCCCCAATTCGACGTGGCATACTTGTACGGTTGTCTTGTGGGGCCCCATCGTATAGCGGCCTAGTACGCCGCCCTCTCACGGCGGTAACGCGGGTTCGAATCCCGCTGGGGTCACAAACGACAAAATCCCCCGGTTTTACCGGGGGATTTTGTCGTTTCTGCCCCCGTCAGGACGAGGTCCCGTCACGCGCGGGTGGGCCCACGCCGCCGGCTCTTCGAGTCCTAGCGGGGCGCTCGATGAGCGCCCCGCGTCACCCCTTCGTTTCCTGCGGAGCGCCCGCGTCACCCCTCCGCTTCCTGCGGAACCTCCGAACCGCCCAGCTCCGCCCGCACGATCGCGGCGCCAGCGCTCAGCGCACGCAGCTTCCCGAGCGCAACGCCGCGGGGCAGCGGCGCCATGCCGCAGTTCGTGCTCGGGATGAGCTTGTCCGCCTGCACGAACGTGAGCGCCTTGCGCAGGGTGGCGGCGACATCTTCCGGGGTTTCGATCGTCTCGCTCGCTACGTCGATGGCTCCGAGCATGACGTTCTTGCCGCTGAGGAGGTCGATGAGGTCCATGGGCACCCGGGAATGCTGGGCTTCCAGGGAGATGGTGTCGATGCTCGAGCGTTGCAAGAGCGGAAACGATTTCTCGTACTGACGCCACTCCGGCCCGAGCGTCGCTTTCCAGTCGGTGTTGGCCTTGATGCCGTAGCCGTAGCAAATGTGCACGACGGTCTCGGCGCGCAGACCCTCCGCTGCTCTTTCGAGGGCCGCGACCCCCCAATCCTGAACCTCATCGAAGAAGACGTTGAACGCGGGTTCGTCGAACTGGATGATGTCGACGCCCGCCGCCTCGAGTTCTTTCGCCTCTTGGTTGAGGATCTTGGCGAACTCCCACGCAAGCTTTTCGCGACTTGTGTAGTGGGCGTCATAGAGCGTGTCGATCATCGTCATCGGACCCGGCAACGCCCACTTGATCGGCTGATCGGTCTGCTGGCGGAGAAACCTTGCGTCGTCGACGAACACGGGTTCTTCGCGGCTCACGGCACCGACGACGGTCGGCACGCTCGCGTCGTATCGATCACGGATGCGCACCGTCTCGCGCCGCTCGAAATCGACCCCGCTCAGATGCTCGATGAACGTCGTGACGAAGTGCTGGCGGGTCTGCTCTCCATCGCTGATGATGTCGATGCCGCTGCGGCGCTGCTCCTGGACGGCGATGCGCAGCGCGTCCTGCTTGCCCTCAACCAGTTCGTCAACCTGCAGCTTCCACGGTGACCACAGCGTTTCGGGCTCTGCGAGCCATGACGGTTTCGGCAGGCTGCCGACGAGTGAGGTGGGCAAGAGCTTCTGCATGATCGATGACTTTCCGGTGCTCATCCGGCGGGCGTGGGGGAGGTGGCGGCCCACTGCGCCAGCGCTTTTCGATGCCGTCTCATGAGGTGTTCTTCGGCGTACTTCCCCTGCGTGATCGCGAGCTGGCTGCGCTCGTCGCGGTCGTAGGCGATCTGGGTCCGCGAGTAGTCCTGGTGGTTCAGGCTGGGTCGGTAGACGCTCGCCGCGGCCGAGTTCGCGTTGTAGATCTCGGGCCGGTAGATCTTCTGGAACGTCTCCATCGTGCTCACCGTGCCGATCAGCTGCAGGTTCGAGAATTCGGTGAGCAGATCGCCGCGGAAGTAGAACGCGAGGGGTGCGGAGCTGCCGGGTGGCATGAAGTAGCGGGCTCGCTGTCCCATCTTCGCGAAGTACTCGTCGGTCAGCGAGGACTCGTCTTGCTGGTACTCGACGCCGAGAATGGGATGCTGGTTATCGGTGCGGCGATACGTCTTGCTCGTCGAAACACTGATGCAGATCACGGGCGGCATCGGGAAGCGTTCCTGGTACGGGGAGGAGGCGAGCAGGTGCTGGAACAGCCTGCCGTGCAGATCCCCGAAGTCGTCGGGAACCGCGATCTCGGTCGGGGCGTTTTTGATCGCCGGGAGCAGCACGCTGAAGTCGTAGTCGCGGACGTAGGACGAGAAGTTGTTGCCGACGATTCCCTGGTGGCGCCGGCCGGTTTGCCGGTCGACGATCTGGATGTCGAGGACTTCGAGCAGCGGAAACTCCTGATCCTCGCCCTCGGCGTCGAACTGCAACGCTACCGAGACGATCTCGAGTTCGAGGGTGTAGCGATCGCGGTTCGGGTTGTCCCAGTGCGCCAGGTCGTTGAAACGGTTGTCGATCATGGTCAGCGCGTTCCGGAGATTCTGCTGACGGTGCTCGCCGCGGGCCAGGTTTGCGAAGTTCGTGGTGATGCGAGAGCTGTCCGATGGCGAGTAGTCCTCGTCGAAGCGGGTGGTGGTGATGCTAAACGTGAAGGCGTTCGCCATGTGTGGCCCATCCAGTGGCTGATCGGCCGGGCTTGGCCGTGCGGAAGTCATGCGTCCATCGTGCGGTCGGCGCGTGCATATCGAGAAACGTATCGGGACTATGCGCGCGTATAGCCTCTACCTATGACTCGTGATTCCAGCGGGATTACCCTGCAGCAACTGCACTACTTCGTCGAGGTCGCCGCCGAGGGGTCGATCAGCGCCGCCGCCGACCTGCTCTACGTCTCGCAGCCGACGATGTCTGCGGCGATGAAGGAGCTCGAGGCGCGGGTGGGGCGCGCTCTGCTTCTGCGCTCCGCCCGCGGGGTCACGCTCACCGTCGATGGTGCGGAGTTTCTCGGGTATGCCCGGCAGGTGGTCGAGCAGGTGGCGTTGCTCGAGCAGCGCTACCTCGGCCGGCCGCCGTCGCGACGCCTGCTCGGGGTGTCGACGCAGCACTACTCGTTCGCGGTCGACGCGATGGTGCGGATGGTGAGGGCCAGTGGGGCGGCCGAGTACGAGTTCTCGCTACGCGAGACGCGGACGTGGGAAATAATCGAGGACGTGCGGACGCTCAGAAGCGAGTTGGGCATCCTCTACCGGAACGACTTCAACGGCAACGTCATCGACAAGCTGCTTCGGGATTCGGGGCTCGCGTTTCGCCCGCTCTTCTTCGCCGAGCCGCACATCTTCATCTCGCGGAAGAACCCGCTCGCCTCTCGAGATCGTGTCACGCTCGCCGATCTCGCCGATCTGCCGCGGCTCACGTTCGACCAGGGGGCGAACAACTCGTTCTATTTCGCCGAAGAGATCCTCTCGACCCTCTCGAGCAAGCAAGAGATTCGAGTCTCTGACCGCGCGACCATCTTCAACCTCATGATCGGGCTCGACGGTTACACGATCTCGACGGGCATCATCAGCGACGATCTCGACCCCGAGATCGTCGCGATCCCGCTGGACGTCGACGAACGGATCGAGATCGGATGGATCGGCCACTCCACGATCCCGCTGACCGAGCAGGCGCAGCGCTACCTCGCCGAGGTCCGGGCTGTCGTGGCGGGGTTTGGCGTGGCGCTGCTGGGATAGTGGCGAACGGGGAAGCAGGAGGAGACGTGCCCACCGCCGCTGACAGAGTCTCGTCGGCTAACGCGACGGACCAACTGACCTCGCCCCTGGACTCGATGGTACGGAGCACGACGTCCGCACTCTCGTCTCCAAATGGGGTCACCGACCCTCGCCAGGGTGCGCCCGGCGAATAGGATTCGCCTACGGACATCGAGGGGTAGCCACGACTTGAGCAACAACCACGCCACGTTCATCTGGTCGATCGCGGATCTGCTTCGCGGC
The DNA here is from genome assembly GCA_003476465.1 of Microbacterium sp. Taxonomy (GTDB): domain Bacteria; phylum Actinomycetota; class Actinomycetes; order Actinomycetales; family Microbacteriaceae; genus Microbacterium. Next base: position 8,236 of record DMUE01000201.1, read on the forward strand.
AGCTTCAAGGCCCACCAGTACGGCGACATCATCCCTTCCGTTCACGGTGCTGCGGCGCCTGGGCGCGGTGCTCGCCCCCACCAAGCAGGCCGTGTTCGCGGCGGTGGAGCAGGCGAAGGCTGACGGCATTCCGGTGCGTGCGTCGCTGCTGCGGAACAAGGCGGGCCACGAGTACTCGTTCTGGAACGAGTCGAAGTTTCTGAAGACCGCTCTCGGCGACTCGGAGAACCTGGCGGCGAACCTGCTCGATTGCGTCACCGGCTTCTCCGACAACGTCAAGGACATCTTCGACAAGTACAAGATCTCGGAGCGTATCGCCGAGCTCGACGAACACGACCTGCTCTTCCTCATCACGCAGCGGTTCGCCGCTGTCGATCTGTCTCCGGCGACGGTGCTGAATGAGGAGATGGGCCACATCTTCGAGGAGCTGATCCGCAAGTTCGCGGAGGCGTCGAACGAGACGGCCGGTGAGCACTTCACCCCGCGCGA
>DMUE01000152.1 GCA_003476465.1 Microbacterium sp.
GCGCACGGCTTCGGCCTGCGGGCCCTTCTGACCCGCCCCGACCGTGAACTCGACCAACTGTCCCTCCTCGAGCACGCGGAAGCCCGTCATGTCGATGTTCGAGTAGTGGACGAAGACGTCCTGACCGCCCTCGACGACGGTGATGAAACCGAAGCCCTTCTCGGCGTTGAACCATTTCACGGTGCCCTGGGTCATGCGAAAACTCCTGTGCTGCGTGGGTGAGACAGGGGTCATGCTAGCCAGCGAGACCGCTCGGAAAGCGCCGGAACGGCAACTGTTGACATCGGGGCCGTCAACTCGTAACTCGGCGGAAACATGCGCCGGAGGGCATGCGCCGGTCGCCGGCCCGCACCCGTCCGCGTTCGTGGCCGGGCCACTCGGCCGGCGGTCACTCCTCCGCGGGCTCCGGCGGGTCCACCGCCGGGTCGGCCTCGACACGGTCCATACCGAGCACCACGGTGAGTTGCGTTGCGGGGGTACCAGGGAGCGGATACTCGGGGTCGAGCACGACCTCCGAAGCCCCGATCAATCCCGCCAGGCCCCGGGCAGCGCCCTCGGCCTCGGCCTCGGCGTAGTACACGGTCGTGAGCGGGAACGCGCGGTCCCCCGCGTTGCCCGCGAGCACGTTGTCCTCGGCCCAACCGTTCGCCAGCAGTTCGTCCTTGACGAGCGTCGCCTGCCCCTCCTCCGGAGTGCCGTTGAGGACCAGGACCGTAAACGACGTGTCGACCACGGCCGGTGCTGCCGGTGACGCGCTCACGGTCGGGGCGGGCGCGGGAAAGAGCACGATCTGGCCCTGAAACACGAGGCTCGCGAAAATCCCGACGACGATGAGCACGATCGTCGCGACAGATGCCCAGAGGAGGGTCGTCCAGGCGAGCACGCGCGGGTTCTCGGCGCGATGGGCGCCCACCCGGCCCGGGGATGCGGATATGTCGTCGAAACGGTCGGAGGGCGGCGGGGGCACCTGAGCATGCTACCGGCGCGGACATGTGCACCCTCTCAACCCCGCCGCGGGGCGAGTTCAGAGGCCCAGAGCTTCTCGCGCGGCGCGCTGCGCCTCACGCTGATCCCGCAGGCGGCGCAGGCGCTTCACAAGCATCGGGTCATAGCCGAGCGCCTCGCCCGTCTCGATCAGACGCCCGAGCACCTGGTAGTAGCGAGCCGGCGCAAGTCCCAGCTCCGAACGGATCGCCTCTTCTTTCGCACCGCCGTGCCGACCCCAGTGGGCTTCGAAGTCGAGAATGTCTCGTTCGTCGCTCGTGAGCCCGTCTCGGGAGGAGTCGCTGAACGCCTCTCCGAGCGCCTCGCCCGGACCGTCCGTCTCGGTGTCGGCCATGCCCCTCAGGGTAAGGCGGTCACGCACCGGATCCGGCGCGCCACTCCAGCCACGCACCGAGTGGGTCGGCGGCCGCAAGCACTGCACCGTCTCGGCGGAGAACGAATCCCGGCCACCCGGCGGATTCGACGCCGGACATCCACTCGTCGTGCCGCAACGCGGGAGGATCGAGCGAGACCCAATGCACATCGCGCCCGCCGGATGCCATCAGCTCGGTCAGGGCGCCGAGCAGCCGCGCGCGTCCGGCCCGCGGCACGTGCGGGAGGAGCCCCGGGGTCGTGATGACGACCGGGATGCCCGGGGGCGCCGCCTCCGTCAGGGCGCGCAGCGCGGCTGGCTCGGTCGCGTCTCCCGCCGCGATCCGAAGTCCGGCCGCCGCCGCGATCTCGAGGGCTTCGCCGATCCGTTCCGCCCGGCCCACCTCGCCGGGCCACACAAGCGCCGTCGTGAAGCGCCGGTCGTCGGCGTCGGCGGCATCGAGGGGCCGCAGGTCCAGTCCCGCGCGCCACACCACCTCGGGCATGCGCAGTTCGGGGACGCGGTCACCGCGCACCTCGCTCTCGATCACCACGGTCGATTCCCCGTCGTCGGGGTCCAGCGCCCGCCGGGTCGCTCCCGAGTACCGGTAGGAGTACCGATCCGGCACGAGGCAGAGCCCCGCGGACGCCCCGAGTTCGATCAGCGCGATCGGCCCCTCGAACACGGCGAGCGCGGGCACGAGCGCAGCGCACCGGCGTGGCTCGTTCGTCTGGAGCGAGCGGAGGGACGCCTCCGCCACGAGAACGTCGCCGTGCAGGCGCAGCCACGCGGCGAATCCCGCGTAATCCCCTTCCACCGCGCCGTTCATACGGGCGAGCGCGAACACCAGGGGTGGCTGGCGTCGTTCCGCGGGCAGCCGGGCGATCACGGCCTGCGCCGAGGCATCCGTCGCCACCCCCGCCGCCCAGGCGGCGTACAACTCGGAACGGCCGCGCGCCTCTTCCCGGGCGAANNNCAGTGGCGCGAAGAACTGGATGCGGAGCGTTTCGCCGTGTTGCGACAGGCCGCCACTGAGCCCCCGTTCAGCGGCGAGTTGCTGAGTGAGAGCCGCGCCGGTCTGTACACCTGCGGCGCCTGCGGTGCCGAGCTGTTCGAGAGCGGTACGAAGTTCGATTCGGGGTGCGGATGGCCGAGCTTCTACGAATCCGTCCGCGCTGATGCGGTGGAGCTCATCGAGGACGATTCGCTTGGGATCATCCGCACCGAGGTGCGGTGCGCCACGTGTGGATCGCACCTCGGGCACGTCTTCCCCGACGGCTATGGCACGCCCACGGGTGACCGCTACTGCATGAACTCGCTGGCGCTGTCGTTTCAGCCGGCAGAGTGAGCGCACTCGAGGCCGTCCGGGCCCGGCGCTCGTGGTCGAAGGTCACGGATGCGGCGCCTACCCACGACCAACTGGTCGAGCTGGTATCGGCCGCCGGGCGCGTGGCCGATCACTCCGGCCTGACCCCCTGGCGTCTGATCGAGTTGCGCGGGGATGACCGCGAGACCCTCGGGCGCGCGATCAACAAGACCGAAGGTGAAAAGGGCGCATCCGGCAAGCCCTTGCGGGCTCCCCTGCTGATCGCCGTGGTCGCCAGCTATCGCAAGAGCAGCAAGGTGCCGCGGTGGGAGCAGGAGGCCGTCGCCTCCGGTGTCGCGCATGTGCTCAGCCTGTTGCTCGACGAGGCCGGCTGGGGCGTGCTGTGGCGCACGGGCGGGTACACGCGCGCGAAGGCCGTTGCTCAGGCGCACGGGCTGAAGAAGAATGAGCAGCTGCTCGGCTGGTTGTACGTCGGGGGCAAGCCGGAGCGTTCGCGCGGCGGGTTCCGCCGGGGCGTGGACGCGGAGCGCTTTCTCTCGCCGATGCCGCGCCGCTGACGCGCCATCCCTCGGGTCCCCGCTGCCTGCCCGGGGCGTGCCGCGCCGACCTGGCCGCGGGTCAGCGCCGGCGGCGACGGCGCGGCATCACGACGACGACCACGGCGACGAGCGCGAGCGCTACGGCGATGAGCGCTCGCGGCACGTTGAGCGGGGCGCCCGTCGGCCAGGTGAGGTCGAGCACGAGCGAGGCGCCGAGCAGCCCGACGACCGAACCGAGCCCGAGCAGCAGCACGCCCGTGTATCGCACGAGGCCAGCGGACAGGAAGATGTAGACGACGCCGGTCGCGCCGCCGAGATAGAGCCACGGGTTGCTCGGCATGGTCTCCGGCGACCCGACGATAGCCATGTGCACCGCAGTCAGGATGCCGAGGACGAGCGTTCCTCCGGCGAAGTTGACGAATGTGGCGGCGAAGGCGGACTCGACGCGCTGACGGAGGCGCCCGTTCGTCGCCTGCTGCCACGCGACGCCAGCGCCCGCGAGGAAGGGAAGGGCCAGCATCCACCACGGCACCGAGAGCGCCTCGCCCGCCAGTCCGACCCCGACCGCGATCAGTGCGAGCGCCCCGCCCGAGACCCGCCTCATGGTGATGGGCACCACTCCCGCGGGCCCGTATCCCGCGCGATCCAGCACGAGTCCGCCCACCGTCTGGCCCGCCACCACGCCCACTGTGAAGAGCGAAACCCCGAGCAGCCCGACGGTCACCCCCTGGGACATCGTGGTGAATGCTCCCGCAAGTCCCCCGAGCAGCATCCAGCTCGGGATGCTTCGGGCCCGGATTCCCGCCGAGAGACGCCGTATCGAGCCGCGCGTGCCGCGTCCCAGTGGCGCCAGGATGACCAGGATCAGCAGCCCCGAGGAGAAGGACACGAAGGCTGCGAGGATGCCATCGCCCGACTCGCTGCCGAGCCCGCCGTTCATGCGCGCCTGGACAGCGGTCAACCCGCCCACGGAGATCGCCCCCAATGCCGTGAGCCAGGTGGGCGGGCGGCGCGCGGGACGATGGGGATGCATGAGTACTCCCCTCTGGAGCCGACTGCGGGACTCGAACCCGCAACCCCCTAATTACAAGTTAGGTGCGCTACCAATTGCGCCAAGCCGGCGAGTCCATAAGTCTATCGACGCCACGCAGGCATGCCCTCACGCGTCGCGATCAGGGCGTGGGAGTTGTCGTCGCCGAGGGCGTGGGGGTGGAGTAGTAGGCATCGCTCGAGAGCGTCAGCACGAATTGGGCGAACTCCTTCGCGTCCGTGAGGTCGCCGGCATAGGGTTTTCCGTTCACGAGCACCGTCGGTCCCGACAACGCCTCGTCGGTGCCCTCGAGCGGCTCGGCCAGGGCGCGCGCGGTCGCCTTCTGCACCCAGGGCATGAAGCTGCCGTTCTCGACGCACCGAGAGACCTGGTCGGCGTTGCGGATGCCGAGAGCACGCGCGAGGTCGGCCAGGTCGGTGTCGGTGTGCCCGTCCGTGTCGAGGTCGGGACGCTGCTCCAGCAGCTTGTGGTTGAAGAGGAAGAAGTCTTGCGGCGCGTAGGTCGCGACGCAGGCGGCGGCACCCGCGGCACGGAGCGAGTATTTGGTGCCGTTCGACTTGCCGGTGAGCAGCGCGATGGGGTGGTACGAGATCGTCGCTGCGCTTTCCGAGACCCACTCCGAAAGCTGCTTGGCGTTCGCGAGCTGGAAGTCGGCCGACGCCTGCGAGAGGTAGTCCACGTACACCTCCACCTCGAGAGCCTCTTGGGTGGTCGTGGGTGCGGGGGTGGCCGGACCGGCGGGCGCTTCCGTCG
>DMUE01000015.1:0-3322 GCA_003476465.1 Microbacterium sp.
CCTCCCGAGTCCTCTTTTCTCGATACCGTCCACAGGAGTCCGCCACGCTCTCGGCGTCCGAACGCCCACCTGCCAGGATGGGACTGTCGCATCCGTCGTGATCGAAGGAGTCTCCGTGTCGCAGCCGCATGATCCCGCCCTCGCGGCAGATGAAGAGGTCCGCAGCCCATACTGGAAGTTCGCGGTGTGGATCGCCATCGGCGCCCTCATCGCGGCCGCATTGGTCTGTGTGGTCTGGGTTCTGATCGGAGACCAGAATGGTCTGATCGGTCGAGCATTCCTGACGATCATGCTCCTCGCGGGGTTTGCGGGAGCGGCCCTGTTCGATGCGACCCTCGCGCCGCGGCGGCCCCAGTGGTACGTCCTCGTGAGCATGATCGGGTGGGTCCTGGCCCTGCTTGCCGGTGCCATCAAGATCTGGGCGCCCCTGGACGAAGGATGGCCTTGGGCCGGTTCGCCCGTGATCCGCTTCTCGGAGTTCGTGGGCATCGTCCTCGTCATCCGGCTGGCGATCTTGCACGTGCGACTCTTCACCAAGACCCAGGTCGAGCCGCGCACGACGTTCTCGCGCGTCGTGGTGCCGTTGACGGTCGCGCTTGTCACGGTGCTAGCTGTACTCCTCATCCTGCCCATGCTCCTGGCCCGGACGGTGGATTTCGCGGAGTTCTACTGGCGCGTGGTCGTGGCCGTCACCATCCTCGCCGCGGTGGGAACGGCGCTCGTGCCGCTCGTGCGGGCTCTCAACGGTCCCCGTCGCGTTGCGCCCGCCGCACCTCCCGCTCGCGCCGTACCGCCGCCCGCATGGCCGACATTCGCCGACGGTGTGACGCCTCTGCCGGCGCTGCTGGATGGATCGCCGGACTGGAACTCGTACTACACCGGCTACCCGAGCCCACAACAGCCCTACCCTTCCCAGCCGGTCGGTGCGACACCGCCGCCGGTGCCGCCGGCACCTCCTGTGCCCCCGGCTCCGCCCGCGCCCGGAGGCACGCCGCCCGCCTGATCGCTTCAGCGCCCGAGGACGTGCCGAGTAGCGTAGACGCGTGAATTCCGACGCTGAGCTTCTGGCCCTGGCCATCGACATTGCCCGCGAGGCAGGCGAACTGGCTCGGGTGCGCCGGGAGGCGGGGGTGGTGATCGCCGCGACGAAGTCGGGCCTCGCCGACATCGTGACCGAGGCAGACCGCGAGGTGGAGCAGTTGATCCGCGACCGTATTGCCGAGGCACGTCACGGAGATGGGTTCCTCGGCGAAGAGTCCGAGGCGACTGAGGGCANNCCCTGATCCGGCGACCTGGACGGCGGTGGCAGGCGTCGTGCACAATCCGGCGAGCGGAGAACTGTTTCACGCAGCCCGGGGGTCGGGCGCATACCTCGGGAAGCGCCGCCTCGCGGTACTCGAGGAGCCCGACTCGTCGGGTGCGCTGGTCGCGACAGGACTGAGCTACGAACCCGATCGGCGCAGGCAGCAGTTCGAGGTGCTCGGGCACGTCCTTCCCCTGGCTCGAGACATCCGCCGTATCGGTGCCGCGTCCCTGGACCTGGCTTTCGTTGCTGCGGGACGATTCGATGCGTACTACGAGTGGGGCCTCAGGCCCTGGGACATGGCGGCCGGTTCTTTGCTCGTCAGTGAGGCCGGAGGCATCGTCGGCGGTTTGGACGGAGCGCGCGCGGGCCGAGAGATGCTGATCGCCGCCAGCCCCGCCTTCTACGAGTCCTTGGAAGCGGTGCTGGCGGGCTGACGTGTCCGTCTCACACATCGCTTTCTCAGTCCCGAGGGGCTAGTGTTTATCCATTCGTTATCTCCGCCCGAACGGTGATAGTCCGAAGCCCGAAGCCCGTCGCACCTCCGCGATACCGACCCGAGAGTTCCACCGCTTGCATTCCGACGCCCCCGAGTCGGAGCCCGGCCCCACTCGCCGTGCTCGACGCGCCGACGCCTCTCCGTCCGGCCAAGACCATGCCTCCGATTCGTCGGCGGCGCGTTCGTCCGTCGAGCCAGAGACGCGCGCTGCGCGGCGGCGAGCCGCCGCTCTGAACGCGGCACAGGCTGTCGAGCCGGGTGGCGAAACGACGCCGCTGAGTTCACGCCGCGCTCAGGGCCCGATGCCTTTCTGGGACGCGATGGCCGCCCCGGCGCCCGCCGAGCTATCCGCAGCCAGCCCCCTCAGCGGCGACGGTGCCGCCGGTCGCGCCGAGATGGATGCCTTCGAGGCCGCGGCACGGATGTTCAGCTTCACCGGCGAGAACCCCGTCATCGCACCGGTCTCGCCGGTCCTCTCCGCGCCCGCCGCCGATGCTTCAGGCGCCACACTTCCGACGCCCTCTCGCCGCGTACATCGCAGCGGAGCGGGTTTCCAGCGCTTCGCCGCCGCCGGCTTCAGCATCGGCGTGATGGCGGCCGTCGGCCTCCTCACCGTCTCGGTCACCGTTCCCGCCGAGGCGGTTGCCGCAGCCACGCGCGGCGTGGCCGTGACATCCATCGTCGCTCCCGGCGACAGCGAGGATGCCGCCTCCACGGAGGAGATCCAGGCCTTCGTCGCTCCAGAGAGCGCCGACACCGAACTGAACCGCGACGAGAAATACTCCACGGCGACCTTCACCGAGATCGCCGCGGCGACGGGTATCAGCCGGCACACGAACTTCTTTGTCAACGACCCGGGCGCCCCGATCCAGTGGCCGTTCGCGGTGGGCGTGCCGATTTCCGACGGCTACGGACCGCGGTGGGGCTCGTTCCACTACGGGCTCGACTTCACACCCGGCGAGGGTGCTGAGATCCAGGCAGTTGCGGCAGGCACCGTGAGGATCGCGAACGAGAGTGGGGGAGCGTTCGGCGTCCACGTCATGGTCGACCACGAGATCAACGGCGAAACCTTCTCGACGCACTACGCCCACATGCTCTACGGCTCGCTTCAGGTCAAGGTCGGCGACGTTGTCGAGCCGGGCACCGTCCTCGGGTATGTCGGCGACACGGGTCTGTCTTATGGCTCACACCTGCACTTCGAGGTTTTCGTCAACGGAGCGCGGATCGACCCGTTGACCTGGTTGCGCGAGCACGCCGGAGGCTAGGTTCGACCGCCTCGGGTTCTAGTCGGCGGCTCCCCGATGGTATTCTCTTGTGGTTGCCCGCTTGCGGGTGCGCCCCGATAGCTCAGTGGCAGAGCACTTCCATGGTAAGGAAGGGGTCGTCAGTTCAATCCTGACTCGGGGCTCGCGACATCCTGGACCGGGATGCGGCGTGGCGGGGTAGCTCAGTTGGTGAGAGCGCACGACTCATAATCGTGAGGTCGCGGGTTCAAGCCCCGCTCCCGCTACAGATTAAGT
>DMUE01000015.1:3389-3782 GCA_003476465.1 Microbacterium sp.
GCACACTGGATGGACAGAGGTTGGAGAGCCAATGTCCACCGTCCATCAACCCCGTTATGCCTTGCAACCCATCACCACGATGACGTGGCTACTGCTCGATCAGGGCAGGCCGGTGGGGGATCCTCGCCGCAGTGTCGCACGCATTCATCAGATCGAGATCGACGAAGTCGACGTCGAGTGGCTGCTGGACCTGCCGTTCCCGTCCCGTTACAGCTCGTCCACGGCTGTCATCCAGGACCTGCAGCGGCGCGAAGCACGCTCCCGATCGGAGCGTCCGATACCGATCCCCCATCGTCGCCCGCCACGCCCCGAGCTCGCCTCAGCCGAGTAAGCGCAGGACGAGAAGGGCCCCCTCGAGTCGTCGTCTTCCCCAGCCGCCGACACGAGGGGGCT
>DMUE01000133.1 GCA_003476465.1 Microbacterium sp.
AGGCTCTGGGCTGCGTTCAGTGTCGTCATCGCAACGGTGTCTCGGATCAGGTTGCGATTCGCCGCCAACGTCAGCACGACTCTCGCCGGACTGACGACGATGACCCCGCCACGCCGCCGTGTCTGAACCGCTCCGATGTCTGCAAGACGACCGAGCGCCTGGTGCGTGCTCGAAACCGGAGCGTCGACGGCGGCGGCGAGCGTGCTCAGATCCGGCCACTCGCGGCGACCCGCCAGCGCAGCATCGGCGAGGGTTCGCCAGACGAGCTCGTTCGTCTTCATCGCTCCATGATGAAACGATCCGCATCTATACGGAATCAAAATCCGTAACTTTATGGAAGTTGGATCCGCAGATTGGCGGAGATGCACTTGACCGCATGGCCGACTCCATTGGTTCCGAGCTCGCGAAAGTCAGCGAAGCGGGCCGTATGTAGCCAGCGCGCTGCGATCCGGGTGGAATCCTTCGCCCTCTACCAACTCGTCGACGGCAACGTGTGACCGGACGCCGTGCGCACGGCGTTCGTCACAGAGTGTCGTCACGTTGACCCCGGCGACTTCGCCTTGGCCGCCGACGCCAACAGCGAGCGCGCGGCGCACGCTGATCGCGGCGATGTTGTCGCGAACGATGATGGTGACCGGCGCGAGTGGTGAACCCGCCTTCGCCTCGGCGACGATGTCCCTCAGCTTCGCGACGGCGTCATCGCCGTGCGCGGTCGTATGCGTTGACATGCGGCCTCCCTGCGGCGATGCTACTCACTTGCAACGAGCGGCGTTGGCGCGAGCGTTGCGCTCGACGCCGCCACCTTCTCGCGAATCAGATTCACGGTCGCTTCGGCGTCGCGCATCAGCTGAAGGATGGCTTCGTGGTTGCGCCAATGCTGCGCCCACAACTCCTCGCCGACGACGACGGCGAAGTCGACCCGCGTCGGCGTTCCCCACTCCTCGTAGGCCGTCAGTCGCTCCGCGCGCACCTCCAGTCCTGAGACTCCGCGAGAAAGCGGTGACAGTCTCGCCGGCCCGAACATCCACGTCCGACATTCCTTGTTCCCTTTGCTCTGGTTGCACTTGCCACAGGCCGGCACAAGATTGTGGATCTCGTGGATGTACCCAGTGGGCTGTTTGTCCACTACCAGGGGGCGCAGATGATCCCACTCGGTGGCTCCGTCACCGCAATAGGCACAGACAACACCGTCGCTCATGCCGAGAGTCGCAAGAGCCTCGTCGATCTGGCCTTCGGTCGGCCAGATGATCGGCACGATGCCGTTCACGAAGGAGTTCGTGATGCTCGACGACCTGCCTGTGATCCGGACAGGTTTGGGCATTGCGAAACGAAATGCTGGATGAGCCATGTGGCGACTCTATGCAATGCGATGAACCATGCCGCTGCGTCTGGCAGGAGTGGCGTCCGCGGCGACAGGATAGGGTCGGCTCGATGAGCGCGATGAGCACGGCAGATGGACTCCACCCGACCGTAGAACCCGTTGAGGCTCTACTCCGGATGTCCATCGTCGTTCCCGACTACCAACGCCCGTATAAGTGGCGGATCGAGCACGTCGGGCAGTTGCTCGATGACATCCGGGCGTTCCACGCATCCGGGCGATATCGCATCGGCACCGTCATCCTTGATGAAGCGCAGGCGGCCGGCGATGCGCCGTCGCGAGAGCTGAGAATCGTCGACGGACAGCAACGACTCATCACCTTCTCGCTGATCGCACACCCTTGCGTGTCAGGGTTGGGTGAGTCCACCGGTTCATAGCAAGTCCGCCTCGCGGGGCGAGTTGAAGGATCACCTGTTCGATGATGGCGATCGCGCGAACAGCGGCTGTGGCCGGCACGTCGCGGCGCCGACCTCCTGCCCGCCAGAGGCCAAGTGCATCAAGGACGTCGAGCACCGGTTCGGCGAGTGACGTGAACCAGCGCTGGTCGAGTTCTCGGCTCTGTGGGTCCACGTACCCGAGTTCGTTCAGTAGGTCGATCACCTGGCGCTACGCGTCGCGTCGGGTTGTGATGGTCCCGTCGGCCAGGCCGACCGCGATGGTGGAATCCCTCGCCCTCGACGAACTCGTCGAGCGCAACGCGTGACCAGACGCCGTGCGTACGGCGCTCGTCATAGACCGATCGACGGACCGCCCGGCCGAGACGGTCCGTAGTGGGGTCGGGTGGGAATGCTGAGCCTTTGGTTGACTCGTTTCCTTATGCCGCCAGACAGGCGGGGTCTTTCATGATGGTCTCGGACTCGATGGGCGTCAACTTCCCGAGTCTTCGTTGACGGCGGCGTCGGTGGTAGCGGGCTTCGATCCAGTACACGATCGCGAGGCGAAGGTCTTCGCGGGTGGCCCAGGAGTGCTGATTCAGCATTCCCAAGGCCTACGCGTGATCTTCAACCTGCCCCACGATCAAGCCGGTGAAGCACTCGACAGGTGGGTGTCCTGGGCGCGCCGCTGCCGGATCCCCGCGTTCGTGAAACTGCAACGCAGCATCGTCAAACACCGCGCCTCGATCCTCGCCTCGATGAACACAGCCTCTCCAACGGACGCGTCGAATCGATGAACACCAAGATCCGCCTCCTCACCCGCATCGCGTTCGGATTCAAGTCCCCCCACGCCCTCATCGCCCTCGCCATGCTCTCCCTCGGCGGCCACAAACCCGTCCTCCCCGGCAGGATCTGACCCACGGACATGTCAGGAGCGCCCAAAAAACGGGCAAAAACGCGATTCCTGTGGTCTGATCACGTAAG
>DMUE01000005.1:0-840 GCA_003476465.1 Microbacterium sp.
GCTCGAGGGGGCACTGGCCGACATCCATCACGCAGAGGTATTCGTCGGGGTCTTCATCGGAGGCGTGACCTTCACCGGGTCGATCGTGGCGTTCCTCAAGCTCTCGGGGCGCATCTCGTCCAAGCCGCTCGTGCTCCCCGGCAAGAACGTCCTCAACCTCGGCGCGCTCGCCGCGTTCATCGCTTTGACCGTCTGGTACGTCATCACGCCCGAGCTGTGGTTGCTCGTCCTCGTCACAGCGCTCGCTTTCGCATTGGGCTGGCACCTGGTGGCCTCGATCGGCGGTGGCGACATGCCGGTCGTGGTTTCGATGCTCAACAGCTATTCGGGCTGGGCGGCCGCGGCGGCGGGTTTCCTCCTGAACAACGACCTGCTGATCATAACCGGCGCCCTCGTCGGCTCGTCCGGCGCCTACCTCAGTTACATCATGTGCAAGGCGATGAACCGCTCGTTCCTGTCGGTGATCGCGGGCGGATTCGGCATAGCGGCCCCCACCGCGGGCGAAGAGGATCATGGAGATCATCGCGAGATCGACGCGGAGTCCGCCGCGGAGATGCTTGCGTCCGCATCCACCGTTGTGATCACCCCGGGCTACGGCATGGCCGTCGCTCAGGCACAGCATGGCGTTGCCGACCTCGTGCAGAAGCTCCGCGAACGTGGCGTCGACGTGCGGTTCGGCATTCACCCCGTCGCCGGTCGCCTGCCCGGACACATGAACGTGCTCCTGGCCGAAGCGAAGGTGCCTTACGACATCGTCCTCGAAATGGACGAGATCAACGACGACCTGGCGTCCACGGATGTCGTGCTCGTGATCGGCGCGAACGATACCGTCAACCCGGC
>DMUE01000005.1:854-1774 GCA_003476465.1 Microbacterium sp.
CCAGAACGAAGACGACCGATGATGACCGCGTGAGCTCTCTCCCGCTGGGCCGAAACGACGATCGTGTGACGTTGCGGTTCTCGGCGACCCCGAAGGACACGTCAGCGGGTGGCCGTTCGGTCGCCGCGGGCAGCGTCATGGAGTGGATCGACCGTGCCGGCTACGCATGCGCGGTGCAATGGGCGGGCACGTATTGCGTCACCGCCTACGTCGGCAACGTGCATCACCGTCGCGCGATCCCTCCGGGGTCGCTCGTGGAGGCGAGCGCACGGAGCATCCACACCGCCCGGACCAGCATGCACGTCCTCGTGACGGTCTCGGCCGCCGAGGTGCTCAGCGCCCGTGCCTCCTTGGGAGAGCCGGCGGCATAGACCGAGCGCAAACTCGCAGCGATGGCCCTGGATCGTCCGACGCGTCAGCGGATCAAAGAACTCATGCTCGCGGAGGAGTACACGGCAGCGACCGACGCCCCCCGCACGGCGCCGCGACTCCTCGTCCCGCCCGGTGTCGTCAACTGGGGCGGCGACGCCCACGGGGGCACCGTCATGTGTTGGATCGACGAGGCTGCGTACGCGTGTGCCTCCGCGTGGGTGGGCGAACGGGGAGATGCTGCGGTGGCCGGACGCTGCGCATGAGCGGATTCGTCGTACCCGCAGCCGATGGCGCTGGCGTGCTCCAGATCGATTCCCATCGCTGCCGCGCAGTGCAGCGACTGTTCGGTGATGCCAGCGGTCAGGACGTCCTGCAACAGTTCTCCGGCGATGCTGTACTCGCTGTCGCGCGCCGTTCGCTGCCTGAGTAGTTCGAGAGAGAGTACGGCGACAGCATGACCGAGGGCGAGAGTATCCATTAGCTCGTCCGGGTCGGCGTCGATGTCTCCACGAAGACGGAGCGGCCGTTCGCGCGATTCGGGGCAGGGA
>DMUE01000005.1:1785-3825 GCA_003476465.1 Microbacterium sp.
TCCCAACTTCGCCGCAGTCCCCGCGTTCTGGCCGGCCCTCGCGGTCGGCCTCGACGAGATGTACGCCGCGTGCGCCGCACAGCTGGCCTGCGATGCCACACACCCCGATCTCGAGCGCGTTTTCACGGACACCGTCAATCGGCGCGACGCCGAACCCCTTGTCTCGCCCGCTGCGGTGCGGCGGGATTTAGGCCGAGGCGTGACGTGCGTGTGGTAGCTTTCAGCTGTAACAGCGTCAAGGGATGGGGATCCCGGGTGACGGCCGCTGGGTGAATATCGGCTGGTCACTTTTGAGCGACGCGGAATGTCTGGGGAGACACTTGATGCTCGATCCATTAGTTGAGCCACGACCGCAAACGGTCTCCGCTCCGCATTGGGATGATGACGCCAAGCTCATTTCGAGCCGCGCCATCGCTCGGAGGGAAGCGTCGAAGCGCCGAGATCGCCTGCCGCAGGGGATTTCCACTCCCAACTCTCTCGGCGACTTCGTGCGCGCTCGTCGTCGGCAGTGGGGCGCCGAGAAGCGCCTTCGTCCGCTGCCCTCCATCCACGCCCGGCCGAGCGATCGGAAAGTGATTCTGGGGCGCCTGGCGATCATCGCGACAATCGTCTTCTGGATGACCTACGTCATCTACACCGTCGTGCGCCAGTTCCTCACGTACGGCACCGAGAGCTTCCGCTTCACGACCGAGGCGGTCTCGTACCTCGTCGTGGTCACGTTTCTCACCTTCTCAGCGCTCATGTACCTCGTTGCGCGGCAGGGGGCACTCCAACGCTTCGCCAGTCACACGCGGGTGGCTCGAATGGAGCTGGACCGGCACTTCGCCAGCAGCCAGGGGAGCATGACGGTCCTGGTGCCCTCCTACGCCGAGGAACCGAATGTGATTCGGCAGACTCTGTGGTCGGCTGCTCTCCAGGAGTATCCGTCTTTGCGCGTAGTCCTGCTGCTGGATGACCCACCCGACCCGAGCGATCCGGTGGCGGCGTCCCGACTGGAGCGGTCACGAGCGATCACCACGGAGATTCGCGACGCCCTCTCGGAACCCGCACGTCGGCTGAGCGGCGCGCTTTTCCGGGCCCAGACGATCTCAGCGGATGTGCCGGTGCACCGGGAAGAGGTCGAAGAGCTGGCCGACCACTTCCTGTGGGCGAGCGAATGGCTCTCGGCACAGGCGGCCGCTGAGAAGGTCGACGATCACGTCGGCTACTTCTTCGTCGAACAGGTTATCCTGCGACTCGCAGCCGATCTCGAACGCACCGGTGCCGCGCTGCATGCCGGCGCGCGCGAGGGAACCGGACCGAGTCGGCCACGGCTCCTCGAGATGCACCGGAGACTTGCTTGGACGTTCTGCGCCGAGATGCAGACCTTCGAGCGGAAGCAGTATGCATCGCTGTCGCATGAAGCCAACAAGGCCATGAACCTCAATGCCTACATCGGACTGATGGGCGCGGACTACCGACGCGTGGTCACGGAGAGCGGAACCATACTCAGGCCGGTTTCAGGCGGGGAGGCGGCCGATCTCGAGGTTCCGGACTCCGTGTACGTTCTGACACTGGATGCGGACTCGCTGCTCCTGCGCGAGTACTGCCTCCGCCTCGTCTACCTTCTGGAGCAGCCGGGCAACGAGCGTGTTGCCGTGACGCAGACGCCCTACTCTGCCTTCCGCGGCGCTCCTACCCGCATCGAGCGACTCGCGGCGGCGACTACCGACCTGCAGCACATCCTGCATCAAGGCAAGTCGCACTACAACGCGACCTTCTGGGTGGGAGCCAACGCGATCATCAGGAAGCGTGCGCTCGACGACATCGTGCGAGATGAGACGGTGGGTGGATTCCTGGTCCGCCGATACGTACAGGACCGCACGGTCATCGAGGATACGGAGTCGAGCGTGGACCTCGCCGTGCACGGCTGGACCCTGATCAACTACCCCGAACGGCTGAGCTACAGCGCCACCCCTCCCGACTTCGGGTCCCTCGTGGTGCAGCGTCGGCGGTGGGCGAACGGCGGGCTGCTCATCCTCCCGAAGCTGTGGCGCCAAG
>DMUE01000222.1 GCA_003476465.1 Microbacterium sp.
CGATGTCACAGGGAATGCTGATCGTCACCGGAGCCGACCGCATCGTCGTCGACGCCGACACCGAGCGGGACGGCGCGCTCGTCATCGGGCACGAGGGCAGGGTCATCGACCCAGCCGCGTCGAGAGCCGACCCAGATGCGCCGAGAGCCGACCCAGCCGCGCCCACGGGGACCGGCATCCTCGATGCGACGGGTTGCCTCGTCACGCCGGGCCTCGTCAACGCCCACCACCATCTGCTGCAGACGGGTTTCCGCACGCTGCCCGGCACGCGAGGGGTTCCGATGAGGGACTGGTTGCCCGCGATGGCGGCGGGGTATGCCCGTGCGGGCATCGACGCCGATCTCACCGGTGCCACGGCCTCGGTGGGGCTCGCCGAAGCGTTGCTGTCGGGTGTCACCACCGTCGCCGACCACCAGTTGAACTGGCCCGAACGGGCTGCGGCGGACGCTGACGCGATCGCCGACACCGTCGCCATCGCGCGCTCGGTCCAGACCGCGGCGGCGGCGCTCGGCGCGCGCCTCGTCTTCGTCCGCGGGTCGGCTCACGACGACGCACAGGCCGCAGCGGCGAGCGCCGAGGCGATCGTGGCGGACCTGCTCGCCGCGGGCCACAACCGCGGCGTGACCGCCGACGGCATGCTGCAGATCGCCGTCGGCCCCGCCGGGGTGCACTCCGATCCCGAGGCGACCTTCCGCGCACTCGGGGAGGTGGCCCGCCGGCACAGCCTGCGCCGGCGCACGCAGGCGAACGAGCAGGTCGATACGGTCATCGCCCTCGAGCGCTACGGCCGCCGCCCCCTCGAGCTGCTCGATGACTGGGGCTGGCTCGCTCCCGACGTCACCATCGCGCACCTGTGCGATGTGACGGACGCCGAGATTGCGCTGCTCGCGGACCGTGCAACGACGGCGACGCACGCGCCCGGCTGCGACGTGCCGATGGGATGGGGCATCGCCCCCGTCGCTCGACTGCTCGAAGCCGGCGTGGCCGTCGGCCTGGGCACATCGGGCGGAGGCTCGAACGACGCCGGTCACCTGCTCGCCGACGCACGCCTCGCGATGCAGATCTCGGCGCTGGTGGGCCCACTGCTGCCGGCGCGCACAGTGCTGGGCATGGCGACCGCCGGGGGCGCCGCCGGCCTCGGGCGCACGGACATCGGGCATCTGCGGCCGGGTGCCCGCGGAGACGCCTGCGTGTGGGACGTCTCGGGGGTCGCAGATGCCGGAACCGCCGACCCGGTCGCCGGGTTGCTGTGGGCCGCACCCGGCCGCCGCCCGCGACACGTGATAGTCGGCGGGAGGATCGTCGTCCGCGACTACCGGCTCGTCACGGCCGACGAGCACGACCTCGTCGGCGCCCTCCAGGCCCGCGTAGGGCGTTAGCACGCGGTAGCCGAGGCGGGAGCGCCCTCAGAGATCGAGCACGATGCGCGGGCAGGCCGCCCGCGAGACGCACACCATCATCACGGCCGATTCCTCGCGTTCGAACGGGGTCAGAATCGAATCGCGGTGCTCGACCTCGCCCTCCAGTACGGCGACCTCGCAGGTGCCGCAGGTGCCCCGCGTGCAGCTCGAGAGCACGGTCGTCTCGGGAGACTGCTCTCGGATGGCCTCGAGCACGGACTGCGACGGATCGACAATGACGACGTCACCGCTCAGGGCGAGGTGCACCTCGAACGGACCGGGCCACACGGGATCCCCGAACTCCCTGGCCTCGAACCGCTCCACGTGCAGCGCTTTCTCGGGGGCCTCGTCCAGCTCTCGCTCGAGCGCTTCGANNGCATACACGCGCACCCGCGCCGGATGAGCGGCGCTCAACTGGTCGACGAACGCCATGGTGGCCCGCGAGCGCCCGGCGTAGTCGAGCGTCCAGTCGGCGCCCGCCGCATCCGCCGCCGCGATCATCGCCCGCAACGGGGTGATGCCGATGCCGCCCGCCACGAATCGATAGCGCTCGCCCGGCGTCGCGACGAAGGGAAAGTGGTTCCGTGGTCCGCGCACCCGGATCCGCTGCCCCACCCGGACGTCCTCGTGCACACGCGCCGACCCCCCGCCTCCTGCGTCCTCGCGCAGCACGGCGACGCGCCACACCGCATGATCGCCGGTGTCGCCGCAGAGCGAATACTGCCGCTCCAGAACCTCGCCCCCTTCGGGCCCAGGCAAAATCAGGTCGATGTGCGATCCGGGTGTCCACGTCGGCAGATCGCGCCCGTTCGGTGACACCAGATCGAGGGCCACGATGCCGGCTGCCAGGTCCGTGCGTCCGGCGACCACGAGGTCGCGCTCCACGTCGCTGAAAAAGCTCACTGTCTCTCCTCGGGCCTTGGGCCGTTCCCGTTAGCGGCATACGCGGTGACCGGATGCACGCGTAACAGGTCTGCAACACGTTCCGTCCGTGGGCGAAACACGGCACGCGTTGAATGTGTCCACGATCCTTTGTTGGCCATGCCAACAGAATGCCACGGTCTCGAACCGATGCGAAAGGCGCCGCACATGCCCGTCACGCTCCCCGAAGAACTGCTGCCCGGGCAGGTCATCGCGCGCCTGCACGGCGTGACCCTCGCCGATGGCACGAGCGCCGGCATCCGCGTGATCGACGGCCGTATCGCGGATCCGGGCGGCACCCTCACCGTCGTTCCCGGCATCGGTACGGAGCCCGAGATCGACGTCGACGCGACCGGATGGATGCTGCTGCCGCCCGCCGCCGACCTGCATGCCCACATCGACAAGGCATACACGTGGAGCATGTTCGGCGAACCGGAGGGGTCGCTCGAGGACGCGGTGGCGTGCTGGCAGCAGCACGGCGCGTCGCTGCGCGAGGAACAGATCGCCGCGAATGCGCGCCGGCAACTCGGCGCCGCGTTGCGCGCAGGCGTCACGGCGATGCGTACCCATGTGAACTACCACGAGGGCGCCGACCCGCTCCGCGGGATCCGCGCGGTGCTCGAGGCCCGCGACGACTACCGGGGGCTCGTCGACGTACAGGTCGTGGCGATGCACGGGCAGCTGATCGACGACGCGCTCATCCGCGACGCGATCGGCCTCGGGGTCGACCTCATCGGCGCCGCCCCGCACTTGAGCGAAACCCCGCGCGCCGAGATCCATCGCGCCGCCGCCTTCGCCGAGTCGGCCGGCATCGGGATCGACCTGCACACCGACGAGAACCTCGATCCCGACTCGCTCGACCTGATAGATCTCGCCCACCGTACCGCCGACTGGCCCGCGCACATGACCCGGTCGGCGGGCCACTGCGTCAGCCTGGCCGTCCAGCCCCCCGCACGGCTGGCCGCCGCCCTCGATGCCGCGGCTGAGGCGGGGGTGAGCATCATCACCAACCCCCTGACGAACCTCTACCTGCAGGGCTGGCAGCATCCGGTCGCGATGCCGCGCGCGATTCCGCCGCTGAACGCGATCCTCGACGCCGGGGTCGTCCTCGCCGCCGGGGGCGACAACGTGCAGGACCCGTTCAACCCGCTCGGCAACGGCGACATGGTGGATGTCGCGGCCGCCCTCGTGCTCGCGGGCCACCTCTCGCCTCGCCGGGCGTGGCAGGTGGTCGCGGCGGGGCGCGGCCTGCTCGGTCTGCCGCCCGCGACGGGCGCCGTCGGAGACGTCGCCGACGGCATCCTGGTGCGGGCCACGTCGGTCGCCGAGGCGCTCGCCGAGCGCGCTCCCGACCGCATCGTCGTGCGCGACGGGCGCGTCGTCGCAACCCGCAGCTTCCACTCCGTCTCCGTCCCCCTGCAAGAGAGAAGCGAGATGCGCGTATGAGCCTCACCTCGACGACGCAGACACTGCGTCTCGACAATGTCACCAAAGACTTCGCCACCGGCACCCGCGCCCTAACCGATGTCTCCCTCTCGGTCTCGCGAGGCGAGTTCGTCTCGGTCGTCGGCCCCTCCGGCTGCGGCAAGTCCACCCTGCTGCGCCTCGCGTCGGGACTCGAGACCATCAGCGCGGGCAGCCTGGAGGTGGATGCCGCGGTCACGAGCTTCGTCTTTCAGGACCCGACCCTGCTCGAGTGGCGCTCGGCGCAGAAGAACGTCGAGCTCGTCGGCGAGCTGGCGGGCGTCTCGGCGGCAGAGCGCACCGAGCGCGCTCGGGATGCACTGGCACTGGTGGGGCTGCTCGGTTTCGAGAAGCAGCACCCGCGTCAGCTCTCGGGAGGCATGCGCATGCGGGTCTCGATCGCCCGCGCTCTCGTTGCCGAACCACAGCTGGCCCTTTTCGACGAGCCGTTCGGCGCGCTGGATGAGATCACCCGCCTGAAGATGCAGACCGAGCTGCAGCGGATTTTTCAGATCAAGTCCTTCGCGGCCATGTTCATCACCCACTCGATCTCCGAGGCCGTCTACCTCTCAAGCCGAGTGCTCGTGATGAGCGGGCGGCCCGGCCGCATCGTCGAGGACGTCGAGCTGCCCTGGTCGTACCCACGGCCGCCGGAGCTGAGGTACGACCCCGAGTTCGGGCGCATTGCAGGTCACATCTCGAAGACGCTGGAGGACAACTCATGAGCGAGAAGACGCTCACGGCCCCGACGGCGCGGGTGACCGGTGCCGCTCCCGTCGCTCCCGTCCCTTCCTCCACGGGCGGCTCCCGCACCTTCTCGCGGGCGGCGGGTGCCGCGGGGTCGCGGGCGATGCCGATCGTCCTGGCGCTCGGGGGCATTCTCCTGATCTGGTACGCCGTCTCGTACCTGCTCCTCAGGGAGGACCGTCGGTTCCTCCTCCCCCCACCGCATCAGGTTTTCGGTGAGACGCTGGGGAATCCGCAGATCATCGGGCCCATGCTCGTCGCGCTCGGCCAGACCACCAGCGTCGCTCTGATCGGCCTCGGCCTCGCTGTCGCGATCGGAATGGCGTGGGCGATCCTGATGTCGCAGTGGCGTATCGCCGAGCGCGTGCTCTACCCATACGCCGTCATCCTGCAGACGATCCCGATCCTCGCGCTGACGCCGCTGATCGGAATCTGGATGGGCTACGGCATCCCCGCCCGCATCGTCGTGTGCGTCATCATCGCCGTCTTCCCGATGATCTCGAACACGCTCTTCGGGCTGCAGTCCGCAGAAGCCAGCGCCCACGACCTGTTCACTCTGAACAAGGCGACCCGCTGGCAGCGCCTGACCAAGCTGCAGCTGCCCGCCGCGATCCCCTCGATCTTCACCGGGCTGCGCAATGCGGCGGGGCTCGCCGTGATCGGCGCCATCGTGGGCGACTTCTTCTTTCAGCAGGGCTCGCAGGGCATCGGCGGCCTGCTGCGCACCTACACGCTGCGCCTGAACATGGAGTCTCTGTTCCTCGCGATCATCTTCACCGCTCTGTTCGGAGTCATCGTCTTCTCGGTCTTCGCTGCTCTCGACCGCGCCATCGTCGGCCGGCTGTTCGGGCGAAAGAACACCTGATCGCCGAGCATCGTCCTGCACCATGCCGCACCACACACCTGGAGGAACCCTTGCTGACACTGCCCCCCACTCCGCGCCTGCGGGCCGCTTTCGCCGCCGGCGTCGCGATCACACTCGCCATCGGCCTCACCGCATGCTCGAGCGAGCCCGAGTCCGGCTCCTCGGCCGCACCGGGCGAGGCCGCACCGGCCGCTGAGGCGGGCGGGCCGCTCGACTTGTCGGACGTGTGCCCTGCCACCGTCGTGCTGCAGCAGGACTGGCAGCCCGAGGCCGAGCACGGCGCCATGTACGCCCTCGTCGGCGACGACTACACCGTCGACACCGAGATGAAGACCGTCACCGGCACGCTCGTCGCGCAGGGGGTGGACACCGGCGTCGACGTGGAGGTGCGCCCCGGCGGACCCAACGTCAACTTCCAGCCCGTGCCCGCGCTGATGTACCTCGACACCGACATCCTGCTCGGCGCGGTGAACACGGATGCCGCCATCGTGGCCGCCGCGGACCAGCCCACCGTCGCGGTGACCTCGCAGATGACGTGGAGTCCCCAGATCCTCATGTGGGACCCGGAGAGCCACGACGGTGCCGAGACGATCGAGGAGGCCACGTCCGACGGATCGGTCGTCGTGACTTCGGGCGACGTCATCCCCGCGCTGCTCGAGTCCCAGGGCATGATCGACCAGTCGCAGATCGACCTGAGCTACGAGGGCACGCCACAGCGGTTCGTGTCGGACCCGAGCATCCTGCAGCAGGGGTTCGCGACGGCCGAACCGTACATCTATGAGAACGAGATCGCCGAGTGGGGCAAGCCCGTTAGCTTCCAGCTGCTGTCCGAGATCGGCTATTCGATCTACCCCGAGCCGCTCGCCGTGCGCGCCGACGTCGTGGAGGAGCAGGCCGACTGCCTCGAGAAGCTCGTGCCGATCATGCAGCAGTCTCAGCTCGACTACCTGAGTGACCCTGCCGATACGAACGACCTGATCATCGATCTGGTCGAGCAGTACGACACAGGCTGGACCTACTCGACCGGTGTGGCAGAGTACTCGGTGCAGCAGCAGATCGACCTGGGGATCGTGCAGAACGACCCCGCTTCCGGTGTGTTCGGCCAGTTCGATCCCGAGCGCATGCAGTCGATCCTCGACGACTTTGCGCCGTTCCTGATCGAGTCGGGCTCGCTGAGCCAGGCGGATGCCGACGCGATCGACGCCGAGTCGTTGTACACGAACGAGTTCATCGACACCTCGATCTCGATGGACTGACCGAGAACACCGACGCAACATGACA
>DMUE01000151.1:0-866 GCA_003476465.1 Microbacterium sp.
GCGCGTCGGGCCGCGGAAGAGGTATGTCACCTCGCGGATCGAGGACTCCCCGAGCAGCAGCATCAGCACGCGCGCAAGTCCCATCCCGAAGCCGCCGTGCGGCGGGGCGCCGAAGCGGAAGAAGTCGAGGTAGAAGTCGAGGTGCGAGGGGTCGAGCCCCTTCTCCTTCGCCTGCTCGATGAGGATGTCGACGCGGTGCTCGCGCTGTGCGCCCGTCGTGATCTCGACGCCGTTGAAGAGCAGATCGTACGACTTGGTCAGCCCGGTCTCTTCGTCGCGCATGTGGTAGAACGCACGGATCTGCGGGTGGTAGTCGGTGACGAACACGAACTGGTGCCCGAAGGTCTCCTGCGCCCACGCCGCGATCTGGCGCTCGCCCTCGGGGTCGAGGTCGCCGTCGGTGCGGGGAACGTCGTAGCCGCGGCTCTTGACGATCTCGAGCGCCTCGGCGAGGGGGACGCGTGGGAACGGGATAGCCGGAACCTGCACGCCGACGCCGAAGAGCTCTTCGATCTCGGGGCCGTGCTTGTCCTTCACGGCCCGGAAGGCGAACTGCAGGAGCTCTTCCTGCATCCGGGCGACGTCTTCGTGCGAGTCGATCCAGCTGATCTCGGCGTCGATCGAGGTGAACTCGGTCGCGTGGCGGCTCGTGAACGACGGGTCGGCGCGGAAGGCGGGGGCGATCTCGAAGATCTTGCCGAAGCCGGCGGACTGCGCCATCTGCTTGAAGAACTGCGGACTCTGCGCGAGGTAGGCGGTCTTGTCTTCGAAGTAGTCGAGCGCGAAGAGTTCGGCGTTCGACTCGGACGGGCTCGCCATGAGCTTGGGGGAGTGGATCTCGATGTAGTCGCGTTCGATCCAGTACG